>JBGSSC010000204.1:0-6665 GCA_041737265.1 Terrimicrobiaceae bacterium
CTCCCTTGTTATTAGCCTCAAGTCCCGGTGCCTCGCTGAAGACTTTTCGCTGCGAAAAGTCATAGAGATTCCTTGTGGGAGATAGCGGGTAAACAGAGAGGATGCGAATCCTGACTCAAATGCATCATACCTTGAAATCCAAGGAATCTAAGGGAACTTTTTGGTGTTGAGGACGCGGAATTTGTAGATCGCGTCGAGGCTCTCCGGGGCGGTTGCGTAGTCCACCAGCCGCGGGTCGGCGGGGTCGATGAAACGTTCGATCATGGCAGACCCCCGGTATTCACCGAGGATTTTGTCTTTGGATTCATCCCACTGGGCGGGGTCGGTGCCTTTGGATTTCCGAAGCCCCTGAACGCGCAGATGGACCGTGTAAACATTGGAGCGGGTGGTGAGCTTTGCATAGAGATTGGTGTAAGGGCGCTCTCTGGCATTGTCCCCGGTGATGAGGGAGCTGTCCCAGATGTTCCCGCTGGTGTAGTCACTAAGGGACTCATCTTGCCGGACCAGATGCAACTCGCAGACCTCTGTCGCTGAGCGGAAGATGTCCGGGTTGCCCTGAAAGCGCGCATCGTAAGCACCCGTGCCATTGAACCGGTCGTCCGCCTGTTTGAGCGTTTCGACCATGTCAATCGGGCGGCGCAGTTTGTCGAAGGGTGCCTGGCCGGCGTAGAGTTTTCCCCAATCAGCGCTCACCTGCGGGTCCTGGGATTTTGGGTCGTTGGGATAAAAATCATCATTGGTGTGCTCTTTCCAAAGCTTGTAAATTTTCGAACCGGAATTTGGAAGGACCAGAGGCTGCTCGGACTTGAAAGCGCCGTAGAGTGCCGTTGCCCGGCGGATGTAGTTGAACGGGGCGATCTGGTAATTGAGGTTCACCTTGCCCGCCGTCGAAAAGGGTTCACTGATCGCATAGGGTTCAATAACGGGCATCCAAAACAAATCCATGATCAAATGATCCTTCGGTGACTGCGCCCCCGGGTGGATTCCACTCTGTGCAAGCTCACTGCTCGGTGTGTGTGGCCGGAAGAGGAGTGTTTCCCATGGGCGGTTCCGCTTCACACCCGTTGGAAGCGAGCCGAACATGCCGGCCGAGGGCACCAGACGGCTGGGTGAGAACAGGTTTTCCTTGGCTGTGTCGATGTCAAAGTCCCAACCGAAATAGGGATAGGTGGTTCCGGCTGAAGAGACGTTGCCCTCGTCCGGCTTGTTGATATAGGCACCATCACTTACATAACCGAAGCCGTTGTCGAAGTCGTTCCAGTGATTGTAGAGCTTACCGGCTCCGGGGCGGATTTGGGGCAGGCGGGCATAATGGTAGCGCACCCGCCCCGAGGGAACCAACTGGTCAGCCAGGCCCGTCCCGAGGATGGGGACAACACCGTTCGCCACGTCGCCAGCAAGTTGCGTCGCCGGGTTGGAGCCGGGCTCGTTGGCAAATCCAAACAACATGTGCGGCCCTTCGGGTTCAGACAGGAGATGATCGAACCGCACCTTGATGTTGTCGTAGTTGTTGCCTTTGACGAAGAGCGCCGATGGGTCGGCCGTCGCCGCAATGAGGCGAAGGTCACCATGTTCCGGGACCATGGTTCGCACCACATCTTCGGCGCGGAAGACGCCGCCTTTCTTGAACCCCGGCGGGTTTCCGTCAATGTCCGTCCCCCAGCGCCGCGTGGGGTCGGAATACTCCGCCCCGGGTGTGTGAGGTGTTCTGTTCACAACGGGAAAGCGCCCTGCATGTTTTATCTCAGGGTCCGAGTCCGGTACGGTCCAATTGATAAACGACCACCAGTTCTCCGGCAGTGTTGCTTCGGTGTTCCGAAATTTCTCAGTGCCGGTGGTCACCAGTGCGGGGATGGGAAGATCCGCCGCCGGAAATGTGATGGTAAAAGTCTGAATCCAGTTCGCGGCGTTTGGCGGAGCAGCCGAGTTGACGGCTGTTCCCGAGTAAACTTTCACCTCCACGGTGCCTCCGGAAAACCTCATGATTCCCGGGTTGGCCGGATTGCCAACGGCAACCAGTTTGATGCTTGGGAACGAGCCCAATTGTTTGATAGGACCGCGGATGCCTGCCGCGCCTCCCCAGGCACGCCCGTTGCCATGTGTAATGCCCGCGGTAAATCCGGAATCCCAACCGGTAACTTCGGTGGACTTAACAGTTCTTTTCGTTGTATTAAAAAGCGGAGACCCATCGAGAGACATCGCATCCTTGATGGTGACTTCATAACAAATGGATTCCTGGAGTTGAAAGAAGCCAACACTCGGGCTGAATGGCTCGAAGAAGAAGGCCGCCTCCACCGCGCTCTGCCCCGGCTGCAGGTTCAGATCGGTGACCGCTTTGTCGTTCCGCCCGGTCAGATTTCCACTGACGTTGGTAGCCCCGCTAATGAAATGCATCCCGAACTGGGAAATGGAATGCATCCGCCCGAACCCTTGGGTAGACCCGATTTTGATTGGGGCGACCTGGCCATTGGCGGCATAGACGTCGGGTTGCTGGCTGGAGGGTAAAGCTTTGCCGGCACCGTCCCGCTCAACCAGCAACGGGTCCCGCAAATTGGTGCTGCGAATGTAATCCACAATTTCTGTGAGAACCTGATCCCGGTCGGCACCCCACTTGGTGGAAAATCTGCCGCCGTATCCGGGGACGGGCGTGCCCGTCAAATCCTGCAGGTATTCGTAAAGCTCCTCGTTCCTTGAAATCGTTGCATAGTCGTCCGTGGGACTGAACGGATTCCTCCGCTGGAAGGAGAACTCGTATTTGCTCTTCCCAATGGTCGAGCAAAAGAGAGTGAGGTTGTCGTAGGCGGTCCGCTTGGCAGGGTCTGCCGGAACCGGCCAGATGGAGACGCGGGGCTTTCCAAACAGGTTGACCTCCGGGGCGCGGCTGTTGGTGGTCAAAAAGAAGCGTGCCCTTTCCAGAATTGATTGGAATTGGGCGTTCAACGGACGGGATGACCCGGAGGTGGAAGGGTAGGCAAAAATCGCTTCATCCACACTTGCGAAGAGCCGGTCCTGGTCCGGAGTGACGGGTAGAAACGTTGGGTCCGTGACGGCAATCGAGGCCGCTTCTGACCCGCCCCATTGAACGCGGGGGATCAGGTCATAAATCGACTGCATCTGCGAAGCCGTCAGGTTTCCGGTCGTCCCGGGGAACAGCACGGGGCTCAGGGCGGTGGAAAACGGATGCCCGGGAAACCTCTGGTATTCCTTCTGAGCCGGCTGGAATTTTCCAAAGTTCAAATCCTGAAATGTCACCGCCATGGGCGATGCCCACGGCGTTGGCTCCGAGGCGGTATTTAGGTTAAGCTTGCAGCTCTCGTCGTCGGTCCAGAAAGCGATCCGCCCCACGATGGGATTCGAATCGCTGGGCGCGGGCGTGGAATTTGACCAGCTCGCGATTTTTCCGGTGGCGTCAACTCCGGAGGGCGCGGTCAGGGCTCCGCTCTTCAGCACGTAGATCCATTTCACGGGCATGGGTGCCGGATTGGTGCCCGAGCCCGTCGGGTTGTTGGCAGGATCGTTGCTAAGGGAAAAGCCGTCGGCGATGGCTGTCGGATCGACAATCGGGTAAATGTTGGAGGTGCCGGAAACGTCGGAAGCCGGGGCGTTGAGATCGGTGAAAATCGCCGGCTGATTAATCCAGTCGGTGACGGAGCCGCCGGCACTGGCCTTGAGGTCATCGCTCAACCGGTAGGCGGGGATGTCGGTGACCACCATGTTGTCGGAGGAATAGAGCTTGTAGAGAGCCTGCTTGTTCCCGCTGTTGTCGTATGTTCGGATCATTCCCGGCTGGGAGGCCCAGGCCATGCCTTCCCCGGTGGTGGCAGCCCTGATCTGGCCCATGGCGTAGCTGACGGCGGAGTTGGACATCTGCCTTGTCACCTCGCCGGCGGCGTAACTGCCCGAAGCGGCCCGATTGAGGCTCGCGCTGGAGAAAAAGGCAACCAGCAATCCTGTCAACAAGACAAGAACCACCAGGACCAGGACAAGGGCCATGCCGCTCTCTGAAGTGGCAAACTTCGGACGTTTCAATTCTCTTGGGTGCGGCTCCACTTCGATGCCCTTATGCTAACGTTGCTTGTAAAGATCCGGTATTTGATCCGGTTATCAACGAGGTATTTTTCCAAATTCTTCAGATCGCTTTGCAATTCCATGGGATCCGAGAAATGCGAACCGAGCCAGGTCTTGAGGCTGGCAGCTCCTGCGTCCCCCAGACGGCTGGCGGACAGTTCGTCCAGAGCGACCATGGTAACTTGAACTACGGGGGGCAGTTGGTTCCTGGGGTTGAGGCTCGCGTCGGCACTTGTGCTCATGTCGAGGCCCGTCGAATCGTAGAGGTAATTGGGCGCAAGGCTGCCGTCAGTGTAATTCCCGGACGCCTGGTCTGCTGCGCTAAGCTTTGGCAGGATCACCTGGGCGATGATGTTTTCAGCGACCACTCCCACGTTGGCCGCCGAAGCCAGGGGCTCAGCAAACCATTCTCTCCCGTTGTAGGCGGCAGCACCTCCATTCATGGCTTGCTTCTGGTACAAGGTCATTGATTCCGAGGGCTCCATGAGTTCCATCAACCGGAACCGGTTCCGGTAAGGCAGGATGCTTGCGTTGATAAATGCGGGCCGCGCGCTCTGATCGCTGCCATACTCGACGAAGTAGCCCCAGGTGTTGAGCAAGTTGCGGAACCGGCTGTACGTGCTGCCGGAAACGTAGCCGAGCGGGGCTTGGAAGAAAATCCCGTGGGTGGTGCGGTTGGCGCCCAGACCCAGCTCGTTTCCTGGGCCGCTGATAAAACGCAACTCGGATTGCCGGACATAGGCGGTTGGCGGCCGGGTTTGGTCGTTGTTCGGGTAGCTGTAGTCCCAATAGGTGTTGAGGGTCGCTTGACTCAACCTCCTTGTAATGGCCTCGAATGCCTCGCGGGCTTCCCTGAACTGTTGGGTCTTGGCCGTGGCGTCGCTCCAACTCGCCCGCGTGGCGTCTGTTATGGACACCAGAAGCACCATCAGGAGCGCAAGGACGGCTATGCTTACCAACAGCTCGACCAAGGTGAACGCTCTGCTGCGCCCGGACTTGCGGCGGCCCGGCTGCATCACTGTCGCGAGACCATGGTGGAGGCCGTAAAGATCGGCACCACCCGGCCTGCCTCTCCTTCAAATGTGCCGCTCCAGAGGTTGCTCAGGGTGAAATCCGTCTCATAGGCCAGCGCGCGGCCACCCGGGTTTTTGGCCGCTTGAACAGTAACCGTCGCGAGGTCTGGATTGGTGAAAGATGGGTTTCCGGGAGAACCGGTTGCCGGCTGGATGCGGGTATTGACATGGTAGATCGCGCCGGTGGCGGACGTCTGCTCCCTGCCTTGGTCATCGAAGTAGCGGATCGCTTTTGTCCCCGTTGTTCCCGGGGAAATGGGATTGTCCGTGTGGTCCTTGATAAGCTGGTCAAAGTCGGTTTCCTGAGCCTCACCAAGGATCTGCTGGAGAATCTGCGAGCTGACGGTGGCCTCGATGCTTTCGCGGAAGATGCCCAAGCCTGCAGGGAGCAGCCCGAAAACGGCGATGATGCCAAAGGCGACGATGCCGAGGGCCATGACGACTTCCACCAGCGTAAACCCGGCCTCGCGGGCACGGCACCCACGGCGTCTTTCAAGGACGATAGGTGCGAATCTTTCCATTGGAGGGCAGGAGCTGGAGTGTCGCAAAGTTTGGCGGTGGAGTTGTGAGGTTGTCGCCTTTGAAAGCTTCATGGAGCGTGATGAACCACTGCAACCCGGCTGTTTGCGGTGGGAGATTGGTTGAACCATCCGGCATGAAGCTGAAGCGGACCACTGAATAAGCTGTGCCAACCGCCGGGATGGAATATCCAAGCTCATCGCCGCTGGACATGGTGGGCACGGCACTACCTCCCGCTGCACTGCCGATGAGAGGGGAAAGAATCTCCCCGCTGTCGATAATGATGGAGGACCCGGGCAGCCGGGTAAACTTGCTTGCGGCTCGGTATCCCAAGCTGTCCCGCCCACCGGCGGTCGCTGCCTGCGCGATGGCAGAGTCGGGCACTTCAAAAAGCTGGATGCCCCTCACACTTGCGGCAATTCCGGGGGACATTTGGGGATCGATGAACTTGTAGAGGCGCACTTCGATCTGGCGGTTGGTGCTGATCGCCATCTGCCTCGCCATGGCGATCTGGTCCGCAAGGACCTGCGAGGCCTGGCTGATCTCCCCGCTGCGGAGCATCGAATTGATTGGCGACGTCCCCAGGCCGATGATCAAGGACATGGCGCACATGACCACCAAAAGTTCCAGCAAGGTCATGCCGGAGACTGATCTCACCTGCGCCTCTGCGCGAGTTATTTTGGGTGGCAGTGAGGTTGTAATCATTCTACTTGGAGGAAGTTAATGTGCGGAGGGTGGGACGCTTTTCTCCCCGCTCATGCAGGCGGAGTCCGGCGCCCCATCTGGTGGCCGATTGCACCATAGAAGGCAACGTACGCGTAAGCGATGAGCGGAATGATGAAGGAAAACTGCAGGTTGTGCGTGAGGTCTGCAACCAGCCCTTGCAGCGGCGGCAGGAGCGCCCCGCCCAGAATCGCCATGACAAGCAGCGAGGAAGCCTGGCTCTTGAACTGGCCGACCCCCTCAATAGCGAGAGAGAACGTATTCGACCAGCCGATCGACGTG
>JBGSSC010000222.1:0-4318 GCA_041737265.1 Terrimicrobiaceae bacterium
CTGCATAGAGCTTGTCGCCCGGAGTCAAGATCATGTGGTGGGTATCATCGGATTCCATCTCCTCGGCACCGGCTTCCAGAATGATCTCCAAAACCCTGTCTTCGGCTGCAGAGGCTGCGGGAACGGAAACCTGACCTTTTCTATGGAACAAATAAGAAACGCTCCCGGGGCCGCCAAGATTTCCCCCGTTTTTGCTGAAAATGGTCCGCATGTCGGCGGCAGTACGGTTCTTATTATCGGTGGCCGCCTCCACGATCACGGCCACTCCGCCGGGAGCGTATCCTTCATAGACCATTTCCTCGACGGCCGCACCGCCCAGCTCGCCGGTGCCTTTTTTGATCGCCCGCTCAATATTCTCGTTGGGCATGCTTTGGGCACGGGCCGATTGGATGGCGGCGCGCAAACGGTGGTTGGTCTGCGGACTTCCCCCGCCCATCCTCGCTGCGATCATGATCTCCTTCGAAAATTTCGAGAAGAGCATGCCCCGCTTGGTGTCCAAGGCGCCTTTGGAGCGCTTGACCTTGGACCATTTGCTATGGCCAGCCATGAATTGTGATATCTAGTCGGAAAGCCTTCGGGTGCTCGTGCGCGTCAATTGACGTATCGCGCGGCATCCATCCGGCAGGGTGATGGAATTTCTGGGAACTCTGCTTGTGAGGTGCTACAGGGCACCCGCTTATCGGGCGTCACAGGCTGAAGCAATCAACTCAGACGCCACCATACCCGCCTCGTGCCGGGTGTCAAACCACTTTTCATCTGCCGGGAGATGTGCGGCAGATCCCGGAAACCCGCGGGCCCGGGTGTTCCGGCAAATCTGCTTGCGCGTGCGACCCGGCCGGGCGTAGAGTGCGGAGTCTTGTTTCGATCGTGTCGTCAAGGTCGACCCAAGCACTGTCGGGCCGTGGCTCAGCTTGGTAGAGCGCCTCGTTCGGGACGAGGAGGCCGCGGGTTCGAATCCCGCCGGCCCGACCAATATCTTGGCCGCCGGGATGAGAACGCAGTTCGACAGCCAGCGCGATAGCGCCACGCCGAAAACAAAGTGAAAATGCTGAGCCTGAGTCCGCGAAGGCAATCCCGCCGGCCCGACCATTTTCTCCGGCGGGGTTCGAACCCCAGTTCGACTGCCCGCGCGTAGCGCCTTCAACGAGCAATGCCAAACTCGCAGAGCGCGGCAAAGCCGCGATAATCCCCCCGGCCCGCCCAATTTTCTTGGCCGCCGGGATGAGAACGCCGTTCGACAGCCAGCGCTATAGCGCCACGCCGAAAACTTATCGCGGCTGCCTTTTCAGCGAGGCCTCAATTTGTGTATGGAAAAATTCCTCCGACACCAGCAATTCATCGCTCTGGGCCGGACTGAGGGGAGTCAGTTCCTTGCCGTCAAAGTCCACGGCTCCGTACTGAGCCGGCCTGCCGGAATTGGTGAGGGATTCGGCGTAGGAATCGCCGCTTGAGTAGTGCCAGAATTCCCACGGGTATTCGTGCCAGCCGTGACGCCGGAAGATCTGCGTGATCATTTGGCGGTTGTTTCTCTCGTTGTCGGAAACGAACGGGGAATCCATGGGAGTGCGGGCCGAGATCTCCAGGTACGAACCGCCGCGTTGGATTTCGTCTCCCGTCTCGCGGTCGAAAACAGAAACATCAATTGCCGAGCCGGAAACATGGGTTCCGATCCGGCACCGGACGGCAATCAGCGCGCTCATGCGGCGGAGCAAAAATGCCGGCTCCGGCATCCGGCCGCCGAGTTCCCATATCGACTTTTCCAGAACAAGATCGAAATGGCGGGGATCGTGCGATTGCGCCCGCTGCATTTCCGGTGACCGGTAGCCGTCTTCAACTTTCAAGATCCATCCGCGGTCGTTCATCTCCCGGGCCACCGCTTGAAAGCGCGGGATCAATCCTTCCCGGATGAAGAACACTCGCGGATGGCGGTTGTTGATCAATGTCCCGGAGAACCGCACCTCCAAACCATCGGCAGCTTCGACCAATGAGGCCATGGGCTCGCCGCTCTCCGCGATGGGATAGGTCCGCATCTCCTGCATGAAGGCGAAGGCTTCCTCCATTTTTTTCGTCCAAAATGCGCGCATGAGGTCTTCTGTCGTCATAAATTCATTGGTTGGGCCGGTTATCCCTTACGCCCGGGATCCAAGGAAGGCACGCAAGTTCTGGACGGACCGGCTGCGGAGAAATTTGATTTGTTCGGGCGGGATGATTCCCTTGTGGCTGATGCTCTCACCATCAGATGTCGAAGAGCTGATCAGCCGTGGCGGCATTTCGCCGGACTCCTCAACAAAGCTTCCCCAAAGATCTTTGCCTCGGTAAGAGGTCCCCGGTATGAACCGTCACTCCCCTTGGGCAGTCCTTTCCCTGATCGCGCTTGCCAGCGTTCAGGCCCAATTTGTCACTCCGGAGGCTGTTGATTGGGAAAAGGTCCGCGCGGCTCAGCCGGATGGGCTTTCGCTGAAAATGGAAATTTCCAAGAACGCCTACCATCTGGGCCAGGTGATCGATGCCACCCTGACGTTCAGCAATACTTCATTGCAGCCCTATCATTTGTGGGTTGGGACCCATGACCGGTCGGGCCGGATCCCCGACATCGCGGTTTATGCTTTTGATGCAGATGGCAATCCCGTCGCGGACCCGCTCCGTTGGTATTTCGAAAGGGGCGGCATGGGCGGGGGCCTCGGCAATGTGCAGGATTTGGGCGAGTGGAAAATCACTCTTCCGGCAAATCAATGGCTGCGGTTTGCGAAGCCGGGGACGTATACCCTGCGAGCCTTCAGCAATCGCGTTCAGAAAGGGGATCGCTTTGAACAGGGCAACCGACAGGAAAACCGCGTCGAACTCGTATCCGATCCGGTGAGCATTTCCATCGGCGAGCTGAATCCCGCCGAAGAACAGCGGATCATCGGCGAGGCTGTGGCCCAACTCGCAAGCGGCGGGAAGGAAGCGGAGGCCGGGGCCGCCACGTTGCGTTATCTGGGCACGCCTGCATCGCGTGCTGCCCTGCTCCCATTCCTTTCCTCCGGCCCCCGGTCCTTTTCCGCCATGATGGCGTTCTATGCCGCCCAGAATCCGGCAGAAGAAGCGCCGACGATCCTAGAGGCTGTTCGCTCGGGAAAGCTCAAATTCAACCCCGGCCTCTCTCACCTGTATGGCACCCTCAAATCAGCCGGCTTCCGGTTCACTCCGTTGCTCAAGACACGCGAGGAACAGGAAGCTCTGGGGAAAAGGTTTCAAGCCGCATTCCGGCAGGCTGCGGATGAAATAACGGCTGCTGCGACGGCGGCAACGGGAGGAAAGGGCCCGGATTTTTACCAAACAATCATTGCGACTCTCTTCCAAGACCCTGTGAAACGCCCACAAGCCCGGGTGGAGCTGGTCAAGATCCAGCTCGAGTTGACCCCCGAACAAGGAGACACCATCCTCCGAAGTTGGAAGGATTTTGGCGGCGAAGACTTCCTGCCCCTGGTCCGCAAACTGGCCGGCCCTCCTTCATATAATCCGAATGCGCTCAAAGCCCTTGCAGCGATCAAACCAGAAGAAGCTCGTCCTCTGGTCATCGAGGACATCCAGCGCGAAAAGCCCCGGTACCTTATCCCCAAGGCCGCATCCCGGATCGCCAACGCCCCCCTGCTGACTCTTCCTCCCAAACCCATCCCGGAACTGGACCTGTATTTTGAAGTTCAACTCTCGAAAGAACATCCTCCAAAACTCGATTTACTGATGGATAGTATCGACCGCTACGGCTCCCCTGCCCTGTTGCCCGGGGTCATCAAATTTTACCTCCCCAAAGAAGGCGAATGGGCCTGCGACATCCAGAAGGATGTTTTAAGATTCTGGCTTCGGCATGACCCACCAGCCGGTTTGGAAGCATTGAAACGGGCCCTCGATTCCCGGGAGCACACACGCTGCTACACCAGCGTGCTCAGCGGGGTTTTGCTTGAGGAGTGGAGCGAGGCAGCCCTCCCCATCGTGACCGCGGCTCTTGACGATCCCGATCCCGAAGTTGTTGCGTCCGCGATCAAGGTGCTGGAGGCTCATACGGACGCCGCACACCTCGGCCCGTCGTTGATCGCGTTACAGCGCATCAGCGCCAGTGCCACAAAACAGAATCTGCCGGCCTATCACGCCGCACGCGGTACGGCACAGCAGTTGCTTCAGAGCACCCGTTGGAAACCCGATCCTGAACAACGCCGGCAGCTGGAAGCCCTCGCGGCTGCACGGCCCCGTTAGTGGCCCGCGGGGGAGATGCCCCCCTCCCGCTGCGGGACACAATCCCGGCCGGGTTCTTTACATCCATAAAAGACGGGATTAACGG
>JBGSSC010000361.1:0-5746 GCA_041737265.1 Terrimicrobiaceae bacterium
ATCGTTCAAAGGCACCTCTCCACCGAGGCATAATGGCAGATCGTACTGGCTGATCTGGTAGTTTTTGGGCATGTCCGGATAGAAATAGTTTTTCCGGTCGAACTTGCAGACCTCCGGAATTTCACAACCCAGCATCAAACCTGCAAGAGCGGTGAGACGGAGTGCCTCGGCATTCATCACGGGCAGTGCACCGGGCATCCCCATGCAAACCGGACAAACATTTGTGTTGGGCTCGGCCCCATACTCGACGGCGCAGGCACAGAACATTTTTGTGCGGGTTTTCAGCTGGACGTGGACTTCGAGTCCGATGGTCGCGATGTAGTCAATCATGGGGCAGGCTTGGGAGTGGCATCTTGCGCGGGAGGGAGGGCAAAATTCAAGGCTTCGCGCAAATTGATTGTGCGAAGTTGTGCAGCGAGTTCGGGATCTTTCATTGCCTCGTGAAGCGACTTGTTTCTGATGAGGGCAAGAATGTCGCGTTTCTCGGCAGCGGCCAACACGGCGGGATCACCCAGCAGGGCGGCCATACGCGGGGTGTTCATAATTCCGGCAATGCCGGGATACTCGATGAATCGCGCCATGGCCTCCTGATCGTTTGTCACCCGGGCGACTTGCGCAATAAGAGCATAAAAATCTGCGGGAAACACATCCACTGACTTCACAACCTCCCCGGCGTGGCCGAGTTCAAGCGATTCCTTGAGAGTAACAAGCCCTTGCGCGACCTGCGGCGGCGGCTCTTTGCGTTTGGCAGCCAAGGCAGCCGAACCCTCTGCAAGCGAACCGAGAGTGCGAACCAGGGAAATCCCTCCCCACAAAATCACAAATCCTGTGACCAATCCGAGCAAGGCCCCTCCCCCTCCCCACAGAAAGCGGATTACTCCTCCCTGCTGCGCCGTGCGCTTGAACAACAAAGCCCCTGCAATCCATATCAGGATAAAGAGAAAAACTCCGGCACCAAGCCCGACAGCCAGCCCGGTAACGAGGCCCGATGGCGAATCAAGGCCGCCGGAAAGAGCCCCCGCTCCCTGCGCTGCAAGCACACCAAAGAGACCGGATACCACAAGGGCCGCAAGGTTCAAACCCGCACGCACAAACCCCGCCCGCCATCCACGCCAGGCCTCAAAAAGAAGAAAGACGAATCCGGCGAAGAGAAGCGCCACCTGCCAGAAGGGTGACCCGGCCGGAAGGTTCATCGTGAAAATCCGGCCTCCGGAATCACGGCTTTTCCCGTGGCAGGCAATCCTGGGCCCGCTGACGAAGTGCGTGGTCGCAAAGCACAAGCCATACCATTGCCTCGACCATGGGAACCGCCCGCGGAAGCACACAGGGATCATGACGTCCGCGTGCAGCAAGCTCGGTCGCCTCGCCTCCTTCGGTGACGGTTTGCTGGGCCTTCGCGATCGTCGCCACAGGCTTGAAAGCCGTGCGAAAAACCACCGGCTCGCCGTTGGAGATCCCCCCCTGAATCCCGCCCGAGCGGTTGGTGGCGGTGGAAACGCGCCCGTCGCGGATCACAAACGCATCATTATGTTCGGAACCGCGGAGCAACGTGCCGGCAAACCCGCTGCCAAATTCAATCCCCTTCGTGGCGGGCAAACTCAGAACCGCCTTGGAAAGATCTGCATCCAGTTTGTCGAAGACAGGCTCACCAAGTCCAACCGGCAGGCCGCGCACAACACATCCGACCACCCCTCCGAGAGAGTCACCGAGTGAACGGACTTCCTTGATGCGCGCGATCATTGCTTCGGCGGCCCGCAGGTCAGGACAGCGCAGGACATTGGCCTCAACGTCTGCGGCGGTGACCGTAGCGGGATCCACAGATGCCGCGAGATCTCCAACGCATTCAACATAGGCGATGACTTCAATGCCGGGATGAATGGCCTGCATCACTTTGCGGGCGACGGCCCCGGCGGCAACGCGTCCGATCGTCTCGCGGGCTGAAGAGCGGCCTCCTCCCTCCCAGTTGCGCACCCCGTACTTGGCCTGGTAGGTAAAGTCGGCATGGGAAGGCCGGAAGGCGGTCTGCATCTCGCGGTAGGCTTCGGGCCGCGCATCCGTATTCTCAACCATCACGCAGATCGGGGTCCCGAGGGTCACGCCACGAAAAACGCCCGAGAGAATCCGGCAGATATCCGACTCCTTGCGGGGGGTAACGATATCACTTTGGCCCGGCCGCCGTCTGTCCAACTCAGGCTGGATGTCGGCCTCCGAGAGCGGCAGACGCGGCGGACAACCGTCGATTACCACCCCAACGCCGCCTCCATGAGACTCGCCCCAGGTGGCGATACGAAAAATCTCCCCGAAGGTACTGGCCATTGTGCAGCTAGCGAGGCACTGCCTCAAACCAGGCAAGGCCAGTTCTCAGTTTGTTGGCCTCAATTGTTGTCAGCCCCAATTCCCAGTGCCTCGCTAAAAGACTTTTCGCCGCGAAAAGTCCCATAGATTCCTTGCGGGAGAAAGCGGGTGAACAGAGGGAACGCAAAACTTGATTCAAATGCATCATATTTTGAAATCCAAGGAATCTAGCGAGGCACTGACTCAAACAGGAAAGAATCTGGCCGAAAAATCCCGGCACGCAGTGCCGGTATCAGCAGCCTGTCGGGGCGGATATGTCTGTCACTCCCGAAGTCCCGGAATGAGAAAAAATACTTCATCGCAAGTCCGGCAGGCTGCTAGGCCCTGCCCACGCTCGAGTACTCGAAGCCGAGGCTGCGGGCCGTCTGCGGATCGAGGAGGTTGCGGCCATCAAAAATCAACGGCGTGTGCATCACAGCTTTCAGATCGGAGAGGTCCACTGCGGCAAATTCTTTCCACTCCGTCGCAATGATCAGCGCCTCGGAATCCTTTGCGGCATCGAGTGCCGACTCCGCGAAACGAGCTCCCTCGACAAGCTGAAATTCCTTCGCCTTCTCCATTCCTTTGGGGTCATAGACCGAAACCACGGCCTTCTCGGCAAGGAGATCGCGGACCAAATCGACTGCAACGGACGAACGCACATCGTCGGTGTCCGGCTTGAACGTGAGCCCCCAGACCGCGATGCGTTTGTCGCGAAGGACCCAAAGCTTCTCGCGGATTTTTGCGAGGAGACGTTCGCGCTGCGCAGCGTTGATCCGCTGAACTTCCTTGAGCAGGGTGAAGGGAACTCCCAGCTGGTCACTGATCGCAATGAATGCCGCAATATCCTTGGGGAAACAGGATCCGCCATATCCCATTCCTGCATTCAAAAAATTCCGTCCGATCCTCCGGTCGGCACCGATGCCGTCGGCAACCTTTTCAACATCGGCACCGCTCGCCTCGCAAATCTGGGCGACGGCGTTGATATAAGAAATTTTGAGAGCCAGAAACGAATTGGCGGCATGTTTGATGAGTTCGTCCGAGTTGATGTCGGTGACAAGCACGGGCGCCATGAACGGCTCGTAGATTTTCTGCATGAGGGCAATGGCGCGCTCGCTGTTGCCGCCGACAACGATGCGGTCGGGCTTCATGAGGTCGGGGACAGCGCAGCCTTCGCGGAGGAATTCCGGGTTGCTGACGACATCGAAGGAAGCGCCCGTCTTGTTGTAACGCCTGATCGTCTCGGCAACTTTTTCGCCGGTTTTCACCGGCACGGTGCTCTTGTCAACGATCACCCGATATTCGCCCGACTTGAGCACCGCGGCGATCTCACGGGCAACTTTTTCGATATAGGAAAGATCGACACTGCCATCAGGTTGCGGCGGGGTTGGCACGGCGATAAATACCACCTCCGAACCGTCGACCCCCTCCTCGGTGCTCGTGGTAAAATGCAGGCGGCGGGCAGCAACGTTTTTGTGTACCAGGTCCTCAAGTCCCGGCTCATAGATCGGGATCTCGCCTGCGAGTAATTTGTCCACCTTGCGTTGGTCGTTATCCACGCAAATCACGTTGTGACCAACCTCAGCAAAGCATGCACCGCTGACGAGACCCACATATCCGGAACCGATAATACAAAGTTTCATAGCTTGAAAATGGAGGACCTTCCGGGAGTAAGGTCAGTTGCTGGCTCCCGGCTCGATCGGGTCGGTACCCGCATCGAATTGGATGGGGAGGGTTACCTGGGGTGCGTCCTTGAGTGTGAGCACAAAGAGCACTCCAAGATCGGTGTCACCGCCCTGGTTGTCACGGACCTGGGCTCCGAACGAAGCGACCCAGCTCGAAAGATCGCGGTGCACCATGTAGCGCTGGAACTGGAGAACATTCGACACGAACTCGTATTGCTCATAGAGGCTCACCGCCCAGTGTTCGTTGATCCTCCAGTAAGCTGAGAAATCGACCTGGCTGTTATCCGTGAAGAATTCATTTCCGTCGATGTAGCGGTTGCCGACCGAGAAGTTGAACGCGGGCGTTGGCATCCAGTAAAACCGGGTGCCGAACTCGGTGAAGCCCTGGGCGTCCAGCGGAATCTGCGAAGTGACATCGGCAAACAACCATGGCACGGGCCGGAAGCGCAACACATTGAAAATGTTGGAGGCATCGGTATCCGAATAGGGATTATCGAAGTTGGCATCGAAGAACGTATCAAGTGTGAGCCACTGGAAGGTGCGGTTGTCACGGCGGGTTTGCAGGCGGTTGCGGACCCCGAAGCGCATGATCGCCCAGGTGTCCAGCGTGTCGATGCCGTTGAACTGCGGAAAGTCCAATGGAAGCAACTGGGTTGATGGCACCACACGATCGAACTGGAGAACATCTCCGGGCTCCGGACCCATGTTGTATACATAGGAGAAATTCATGTAGGGCTGAATCACGTGGCGAACGCCGTCCAGGCCCAGCCACTTGCTCTGAATTTTCTCGTAGGCCTTGGATAGCTTCGTGGAGACTTCGAGTCCGAGATTCACGACCGGACGAAAAACCGGTCCCTTGCTTTCAAGATCGTTCGTTGGCGCATTGAGCGGGCTCGGTTGGTCGCGTTCCGGATCGAATAGGGTGATCAACTCACCGGAATCGGGATCCAACTCGGTGACCGGGTTGAGCTTGCTCGTGAAGAACGTTCCGCTCTCCGAATAGTAAGTGGCCCGGAAGCCGGCGCGCGGGATCACATTCAGCCAGCCGAAGAGCTGTGTCGGCAGGGAGAGCTGGTGGAAGGTGTCGAAGCGGATGGCCTCATAGTCGGAAAATCCGGTCTCCCCGAAAGATTGCTCGTTGGAGAATGCCCGCCTGAGGTTGGCCACGCCCGTGCTGCCGTCGTAGTTGACGGGTAGTCCGAAGAGGCGGTGTTCTTTGAAATCGAGGACGAGTTCGGGAAGTCGCTCGGTGACTTCCTGGAAATCGTTGACCTGCCAGCGCCCAATGAGGGATAGGGTGTAAAACTCATCCCATTTCGTGACCGAAAGGTAGTTGTCGGGCTGGGGATCCACCCGGAACTCGTTGGGATAAAAGTCCTCGAGGAAATCCACATCGCTGAGAAGGTTCAGGTCGGCCGTCGCATAGATATCATCGGTGAGGAAGAGCCGGTGCTTGAATGTCA
Organism: Terrimicrobiaceae bacterium; assembly: GCA_041737265.1. Classification (GTDB taxonomy): domain Bacteria; phylum Verrucomicrobiota; class Verrucomicrobiia; order Chthoniobacterales; family Terrimicrobiaceae; genus JBGSSC01. The sequence goes on from JBGSSC010000361.1 coordinate 5,483, forward strand.
CCCGGTAGCGCCCCTCGTTGTTCTTGGTTTCCTGCGGCTCTCCGGGGGCACTCTGAGAGGCAACCGAATCATCAAAGGCATAATACCCGATAAACTTGCCGTAGCTCCGGTCATTTTTCCCGTACTTGAAGTCCGCCTCGGCACCGCCTGCAAATCCGAACTCACCGCGGTAGTCAGCCCGGGCTCTGGCAATAATTGAATCCCCCTCCCCGACCGGGAAGCTGTAGGCAGTTAGCAGGTATGGCCCCCAACGGCTGTCATAGC
>JBGSSC010000253.1:0-3297 GCA_041737265.1 Terrimicrobiaceae bacterium
TCTCGCGGATGCCCGCCGAATTTTCAAGCGGGTCCGGTCAACCGGCGTTGTCTTGTCAGTGGGATTCCAGTCCCACTTCAGCGATGGGCATCTTCGACTTCGTGAGCTTGTGCAGACGGGTGCGCTCGGGCAGGTCCGGCACTTTCACTGCCGGGTTGGCACCTATATCACACTTGAAAATTCCGCATCCCGTTATCAGTCCCGCATGGTGGGAGCACTTATTCAAGATTACAGCCACCAGCCGGATTTGGCTCACTGGATATTGGGAGCGATTCCCTCCGCCGTCCACGCGCACGGGCTCACCACGCGGGTGCCGGAGCTTTGGGCCGAGCCGAATCTGCTTTCGGTGAACTCCCTGTATGAGGAGGAAATGATCGGGACGCTACATTTGAATTACCTGCAAATGCCTCAACGCCACCACTACGAGATCGTCGGAGATGAAGGCTGGGTTTTCTTCAATGCCGATTCCTCAACCCTTGAAATCGGCAATCGCAGGTCCAATTCGGTGGCTGTGGAAATAAAAGAAGTCCAGCGTGATGACCTCTATCGGAGGGAACATGACGCCTTCTTCTCCGCAGCGGCGGGGGAACGGCTTCCCGAGAGCCCCGCCTCCGCCGGGCTCGTTTCCGTCGCATTTGCCGACGCCGCAATTGCGTCATGGCAAAGCGGATCCCCATCGGCCTTTCCAAACCTGAGTTGTGCGCCGGACGAGCTATCAGGAGATTAGCCCAAGGCTGTTTTCTTCTGTAAAAACATTCCGCCTCTGCGGTGCTTGTGGCATCTCTTGATAAGCTTCTGAAAACTGGTATATTCAAAGAACCTCATTGGGCTCATGGGCACCGGCGGGGAGTCGCAGCGATAAACAAACTCCCGCATGAACAATGCTTTGCCTCTCCTAACCCAACGCCCCTCGATGGTGAGCGAGGTGGTGAGGACTCTTTCTGCTTGTTTGGAGAACGGAGACTGGGGGGAGTTTTTGCCGGCCGAGCGGGAGTTGAGCGATTTGCTGGGTGTGAGTCGCTCGACCTTGCGCTTTGCGCTTCGACGGTTGCGCGCTGACGGTTGGATTCAGGTCGGGCATGGCAAAAAAACAAAGATTCTCAAACGGGGCAAGGTGCCTGTCGGGAAGAAAGAGTCGGAGCTGCGGACGATTTTGGTTCTGACAACGATTACAGACCGCAACTATCTTCAGACGGGTGCTTTTTGGCTCGACGAATTCCGCCAGATGTCGGCAAAGATCGGCTTTGTGGTTGTTTACGAATTTCTCCCCCAAGTGGGAGACCGGGGGTTGCAGGAAGCGCTGTATGCATTACGAGCGAAGTATCATCCCTCCGTCTGGTTGTTGGTGGCAAGTGACCATCGCCTCCATGCTGTGCTTCATCGCCTTGGATGGCCGGTCGTGGTCGGAGGATCTGTGTATCCCGATCTCAGTCTTCCCGGTGTGGATGTCGACTTTCGGGCGACCTGTCGTCATGCAGTCGGTCACCTTGCGAGGTTGGGTCACAGACGCATCGGTATTGTGGTGGCGAAGCAGGCACTGCCCGGGGACGACCATTCCATTCTGGGTTTTGAAGAAGGGTTGGCCGCTCATCGCGGTGGGGAGATTGAAGGGGTCATGCTTCGGGTTGACTCCCATGCGGAGTCCGTTTTCCTTTCGTTGCGGCGGGAATATGGGCGTGTCCATCCCGCGACGGCACTTATTACTTGTCGCCCGCAGGTTTCGCTTAGCGTGCTCACATCCCTCGCGTCGCTCGGTCGAGCCGTTCCGCGAGACGTATCGCTCATCGCCCGGGACTACAACGCATCCGTAATGGCGCCGGTCTGGCCCGAGTTGGCGTCGTATCGTTGCAATCCGTCCGGCCTGGCGCGCAAGGTTCTCTCCCTCTGCCGGAAAATCATTTCCGGTGAGCCTCCCGAGGCCGCACTGTTTTTCTTTATGCCCGAGTACCACCCCGGTGCCTCGGTTGTACCCTGCGCTCAAAATCCAGACAAAACCAACCATGCCATCCGACCCCGCAAATAACAGATACCATCAGATCGATTGGAATGATCCGGCCCTCTTCCTTAGCCTGGATGAGTCCTGGGTCGAATCGTCGGAAAATGCGCGACTGGAATTTCTTCCTCTATCAAAGGAGCCTCTGAATCCCGTTCTAACTCCCGGTGAGGACTGGGAGGGAGGAGACAATGGCAGGTCACGGGCACGGCACCAGGATCCTTTCATGGCCAGCATCGTGCGGGATCTGGAAGAGGACCGGTATCTCCTCTGGTATAACACCGCGAACCGGTTGTTGGGCTGGGTTTCTGATCCAGCGATGGGTAACCAGGCTCCTGTCCATACGCCCGGAGGAGGGAGTCGTGTTTGTCTGGCAACCAGTGCGGATGGAATTCATTGGGACAAACCTCATCTGGGGGCGGTTCCCTACTTTGGCAGCAAGGCCAACAACATGGTTCCTATGCCGGGGCCCCCTCTGCTTTCTGATCACTTGAGCGGGGTGCTTCCTGCTCGCCATGCGGGCGCATCGGCGCCACTTGTGGGAACGATTTATTCATCCTTTGCCGATCCGGTCTACCCCAGCGGCATTACCCAGTTGTTCAGCCAGGACGGGGTTTCCTGGACTCTGCATTATCCGCCAACCCTTCCATTGGACGGAGATGCACACTCCCTGATGTGGGATGCCCGCACGGAGTCCTATTTGCTTACCACGAGGTCAGCCCAACATATTAGGATTTTCACACGCCTTCGTGCCGCAGGTCTCCAATTGCCGGACAAACGGCACGTCGCTCTCGCCCGGAGCCGTGACCTTATACATTGGACTCCATTATTGGATGTTCTCGAAGCAGATGAGAATGATCCGGAAAATGCCCAGTTCTATCTTATGTACATCGTTCCCTACGGGAATCTGTATATCGGCTTTCTTCAGGTTTTCCTGATGGGGAAGACCATGAGTGATGGTCCTTTGCAGACCCAGCTGGTGGTGAGCCGTGACCTGGTCAAGTGGACCCGGGCTGCGGAGAGGCGTCCGTTCATCACAAACGACGGACCCGGGACATGGGACTCGGCTCACACGACGCTAACATGCACGCCGCCCTTTTTGGAGGGTAACCGGCTTCGCTTTTGGTATTCCGGAAAAGAGACCGAGCACTGGCAGATCGGCTCTGCAGGTCTGGGGACCGGCACGATCCGGCGTGACGGCTTTGCGTGCTGGCATTCGGAGGGAGAGGGATCAGTCACATCGGTTCCCATGCAAATCAAGTGGGCGACGTGGCCGGAGCTAAACATCGAAGCCCCTCACGGAA
>JBGSSC010000269.1:0-7220 GCA_041737265.1 Terrimicrobiaceae bacterium
GGTCGCGGCGTTGTACCGCCGGTAGCGGACTGCGGCCCGGACGAAGAGACCCACGTTGAGCAAGAGGCTGTGAAGCTGCTGGCGGAGAGGTCTGCGGGATCCCAAAAGGTAGCCTTTTACAATGCCCGCCTGCTCCAGCACGAAACAGGACTCGGGCTCGATGTCGGTGTAGTATGTCGTAAGGTAATCCGCAAAAAGCTCGCGGTCCTCAAACACCGGATCGATCGGTTTGCCGAGGAAACCGGTCTCGCAACAAAGCCTTCGCACTGCCTCGCGATCGCGGGGGGCATAGGGACGCACAGTAAATTCTCCGGACACCCCGCAAGTCTGAATCCCTCCTGCCACCGGGACGCAAGAAGAAACGGACATTGATCCGTGGTTGCGGGCGGGGGGGAATCGCAAGTAGCGTCGGAATATGCGAATCGTGGTGACGGGACTTATCGGCCAATATGCCTTCGGAGGCGTAACGTGGGATTATATCCAATACGCGCTCGGCTTCCGTGCGCTCGGGCATGATGTCTGGTACCTCGAGGACACCGGAAGCTGGGCCTACGATCCGGTGAAGCAGGAACCCTCGGCCGACTGCTCCGCCAACACAGCCTACCTGGCACGGTCGATGGAGGCCTTTGAAATGGGGGACCGCTGGATCTATCGCAACGGGGCGGACGGCACCTACCATGGAGTGCGGGATGAAGCCGAGGCCGCGCAAGTTTTTGCCGATGCCGATGTTTTGGTCAATGTGTCGGGGGCTTGCTGGCTGCGGCCCGAAACGGCCCGGATTCCCAACAAGCTGTTTCTCGATGGAGACCCGATGTTCACTCACATCGGTCTGGTTTCCGACAAACGTTGCGGAGACCACATCCGCGCCCACGACGGACATTTCACTTTCGGTCTCAACGTGGGGCAAACCGGCTGCCTGCTGCCCACAGGTGGACTCCACTGGCAACCCACGGTGCAGCCGATCGCATTGGAATACTGGCAACCGCGCGATGGAGAAGCTGCCGGGGCCGCCTGGACGACGGTCATGAACTGGTCCAGCTATGGTGCAAAAGAATTTGAGGGCGGGCTCTACGGGCAGAAGAGCGAGGAGTTCATGCGGTTTGCCCGGTTGCCCGGGATCACCGGGGAGCGCTTCATTCTTGCAATGGGACAGGGAGTCGGGAGGACCCGTCCGACCGCCGAACTCGAGGGCCTCGGGTGGACGATCCTGGAGCCCGACGAGCACCTGCCCGACTTTGTTTCTTACCGCGAATTTCTCCGCAATTCCAAAGCGGAATGGAGCGTGGCCAAACATGGATACGTCAAATCGCGGAGCGGGTGGTTCAGCTGCCGCAGCGCCTGCTACCTTGCGCTGGGCATTCCAGTCGTCGTGCAGGACACCGGTTGGTCGGAGCATCTGCCTTCCGGCGACGGAGCGCTTTCTTTCGCAACGGAGGAGGAGGCGGCAGCAGCCATTCTTGCCGTGCGCGAAAATTACCGGCATCACTGCGAGGCTGCACGTGCGTATGCCGGAAAACACTTCGAAGCCAAGATGGTATGCAACGCACTTCTAAACAGCCGGGGACTTTGAACGGAAGAGGCAGGATTTTTGCCCGTTCGGCGCTCCTCATCGTCGGCCATGGTTCAACCGTAAACCCCGACTCCAGTACCCCCACGCTCGAACATGCGGCAAGGATCCGGAACCTCGGCCTGTTTGCGGAAGTGGCCTGCTGTTTCTGGAAAGAACAACCCTCGATGCGCGATGCCCTGCGCTCGCTTGAGAGCAGCAACATTTTCGTTGTTCCGAATTTTATCAGTGAAGGATATTTTACTGAAAGCGTGATCCCCCGCGAACTGGGCTTAAGCGGTCCGGTCACGATGATCGCTGGCAGAACGATCCGATATTGCGAGCCGGTCGGCAACCATCCGGGGATGACCGGTGCCCTTCTGCGCCGGGCTTCGATGGTTGCACCAGGAGTTCCGGCGGACTCCACCTCTCTCATCATCGTGGGACATGGCACGGGCTTGAATGAAAACTCCGCCAAAGCGGCAAAGCAGCAGGTGGAGACCATCCGCAGGATGGGGATTTATTCCCAAGTGGCGCCGGCCTACATGGAGGAGGCACCACTCATTGCCGAATGGGATCGAATCGCAACCTGCCCGAGCGTGGTTGTGGTTCCCTTCTTTATCGCCGACGGACTGCACAGCTATCAGGACATCCCCGTGCTTCTCGGGATCCGGGACGAGATCGGACCTGCCGCCAGCAAGGCGGAAGCTTTCTCGAAAAACCCCCATCACCTCCGCGGGAAAACCCTTTACTATGCCAGTTCCATCGGAACCGAGCCGTCGATGGCGGATGTCATCGTCGATCAGTCAGCCGCTTCTCTCGACTCTCCACCATTGCCTACGGGGCTTCAACCTGCTTGATTTCCGGTGTGGTTAGCGAGTTACGGGTGGAAAGCGCGACGATCGATGATTTGCCGGAACTGGCAGATCTCCTCGACGATTTGTTTTCGAATGAGGCCGATTTTGTTCCCAACCGGGAAAAGCAGCTTCGCGGTCTGCGCCTGATTCTCGAGCAGCCGGCCCGCGGCAGAATCTTTGTGCTTCGAGGGCCCACCGGCATCTTCGGTATGATCAACCTGCTCATTACGATCAGCACCGCAGAGGGCGGTTTTGTGCTTCTTCTCGAGGACTTGGTGATTCAACGGGACCACCGCAGCCAGGGTTACGGCACAATGTTGCTCAATCACGCCATCGAATTCGCGAAGAACAAGAACTTCCTGCGGATCACCCTGCTCACCGACCGGCCAGACGAGGGGGTGAAACGCTTCTATCTTCGTCACGGCTTCGTTGAAAGCGGCATGGTGCCGATGCGCATGTATTTTCACCAGCACGCTCCTTGTGAGACATCCCACTAAGCTCCCCAAATCCCTCGGCTACGCCGTCCCGGACATCGAGCGTGAAAAACGATGCGGCAGGGCCGAGGTGATTTTCGGCGAGGGCAAACTCCCGGCCGAAGTTGCCGGGATTGCGATGGAGCTTCAAAGAGCCGGGCAACCCGTTCTTGCAACCCGTGTCGGAGCCGGCCACTACGAGGCAGTCCGCACCGCCCTGCCCACTGCCGTCTTCCACGAACGGGCACGGTGTATTGTCGTGGGCTCCTCTCCCCCGGCTCCTTCCAACCAACGCGTGGGCGTTCTTTGTGCCGGGACTTCGGACCTCCCAGTCGCTGAGGAGACGGTCGTTTCCTTGAATTTCTTCGGCAGGCGCACACGCCTGCTTGCCGATCTGGGCGTCGCGGGCCTCCACCGGCTCCTCTCCCAGCTGGATTCCATCCGGTCTTTTTCGCTGTTGATTGTGGTCGCCGGAATGGAGGGGGCGCTTCCGAGCGTTGTTGCCGGCCTCGTCCGTGCACCGGTGATCGCTGTCCCGACAAGTGTCGGTTATGGGGCGGGCGCGGGCGGAATTGCCGCCCTTCTGGGCATGCTCTCGAGTTGTGCAAGCGGCCTGACAGTGGTCAACATCGACAATGGCTTTGGAGCGGCTGCGGCGGCGGACAGGATTCTGGCCCTTGGCGAACCCAAACCGCCAAGAAAACGCCAACCGCGCGATTTGGATTTTCTTCATCTCACAACTTGAGCTAGGTTTTTCAAATGCCCTGTTCCCTGAAGTTTCTCGCTCTGTCCGCGTTAGTCGCAGGAATGTCCTCGGCCGGCCTCCTCGCGCAGACTCCGGCACCCAAGCCTGCCACTCCGGCACCAAAACCGGCAACGCCGGCAGGACCCAAAAATCTTGTCGGCAACGGCGGGATGGAGACCTCCTTCAGGCGGGAGAATCTTTGGGATGGGGTCGATGCGTCAGGCTACCTCTCCGGAGAACGGGGAGCATTGCCGGTATTAACCACCTCGGGCAGCATCGCGGAGACCTCAATGCCCCTTTCGGTGAGCATAGCCGACATGAATAACGATGGCCGGCTCGATATCGTTACGATGGATGTGCTCGGGTATTTGCGGATTTTCTTTAATGCCGGAACCCCGAAAGAGCCCAAATTTGAACTTGGCGACCTCGCCGGTATTTTTCTGAGCCGGGTTGCTGCGACCGACCCGGTTGCTGCCGATGTCCCGACAAGAGAGCTGATCCGGAGGGGCGGGAGGCTGCACGCAACGACCATGTTCCAGACCGGCAAGGTCGATCTGCTGATTGGCAACTATAGCGGCGAAGTTCTCTCTCTCTTCAATGCGGGCAGCATCCAGACTCCGGATTTCAAGCAGCCGGCGGATGTTTCAAAACTTGTCATCCCCACGGCCAAGGACCCGACCCGCAAGTGGGGCAACCTGTTTTCGCCAACAGTTTGGGATTGGAATGCGGACGGGCGCGAAGACTTGCTTCTCGGAGAGGGCTCCTTCTCCGCTAACAACATTCACCTCCTCCTGAACACGGGCGGGGGAGTCCGGCCGGTGTTCGACGAAACCAACCGGCATGTTCTGGCCTTTGGAGACGGACTGGAACAATTGACTCCAACCGTCGTGGACTACAATGGAGACGGGAAGCCGGATCTTCTCGTTTCGGAGCGAACGGGAAAAATTGCCGTTTATCTCAACAAGGGTGCCGCATGGAAGACGGGAGAAAAAGTTCCCGAACTCCCCTTCGCCTCCTATATCAGTTCCGCCTCGGGATCTCCGCTCACGTTCGGCGGCATCTGCACCGTCGCAACGGCCGATCTCAACGGCGACGGGCTTTTCGATCTTGTGGTGGGCAAGACCAATGGTCGCATTGCCCTCGCGATGAATTCGGGCACCAAGACGGAGCCCAAGTTCCAGGCACCCACCGAAATCAAAGGCACCGTGGGCACGGCTCCCATGAACATGCCCTCCGGCTGGGAGGTCGACTATGGCCTTCTCCGCGGCAACTTCCTTGCTTATGGCACGGTGATCAAAATTGCTGATGACCCCAACCTCCAACCAGCCGAAGGCAAAGCCGCCCTCAAGTTCGGGTATTCGCCATCGCACAACAAAGTCCTGCCCCAGCCGACCACCTACCTGCCGGCCATTGGCAATTTCAACCCGGAGAACTTCACCACAACCATCGATGCCCCTGCCCGCTTCTTCACAATGGTGCAGACCGGACGGTTCCGGTTCAAAGTGGGTTCGACCTATTCGTTTTCCATGAAGGTGCGCGGCAAAGTCTCCGATGGTATTGTGACCATCGAATATGTGGGCGAACGGGAGGCCGGCCCGGCAAGAATCACGAGGGGGGACCGGGACAGCGTAACCAAGCAGGTCAACCGCGCACGCGAAGTGAAACGCGAGACCGTGAAATTCTCTCCGGGTCCGAATTGGACATCCGTTTCCAAGGACCTGCGGATCGCCTTCGCCGACAAAGATCTTGGCGAGCTCAAGGAATCCACCTCTGCGAGTATATCCATCTCGTTTAGCATCCCTCCAGGAGGGGAGCTTTTTATCGACGACGTGCAACTCATCGAGAAGTGAAGGCCTTCGTGCCGGGTGCCGGCCTTGGCACCCGCCTCCGACCCCTCACCGACGAGCGGCCGAAACCGCTTGTTCCGATCTTTGGAAAACCACTCATCACTTTCGCATTCGACCACCTCATCGCCCACGGGGTAAGCGCGTTTGTCGTCAATACCCATCACCGCCCGGAGGCCTACAATGCAATTCTCGGAGCCTCTGAAGGCTCGGCTGATTATCGCGGATGTCCCGTCACCTTCCGGAATGAACCGGTGCTTCTTGACACGGCGGGCGGCATAAAGAATGCCGGGGATCTATTGAACGATGGTCCCTTTCTCATTCACAACGGCGACGTGCTTGCCGACCTGGATCTCCGCCCCCTCATCGAGCGCCATCTCGCTGGGGATAATATTGCGACTCTCGCCCTGCGCTCAGGAGGCGGACCTCTCCATATCGCCCTTGACCCTTCGACCGGCCTGGTTGCGGATATCCGCCGCACGCTGGACCCCCATTCCATATTTCAGGAATACCTCTTTACCGGTATCTACCTCCTTTCCCCTGAAGCTCTGGATTGGATCGAGCCGGGAGTTCCCCGGCACATTGTTCCTGTCTTGTTGGAAATGATCCGGCGGGGGCGGCGGGTTGCAGGGGTCGTCCTCGATGAAGGCTCCTGGTCCGATTTGGGAGATCCCCGGTCATACGCGGATGCCCATTGGAAGCTGCTCCAGGGAAGGCAAATCTCACACAGGGAAGACCCGGCATGGCCGCAGGCCGTTGATTCGACTGCCGTTTTGGGAACGGAGGTCCGGCTGATCGGGCGGAATGGCATTGGTGCCGGTGCCATCGTCGGTGATGGGGCATGCCTGGAAAGCTGCATCCTTTGGCCGGGCGCAAAAACAGCCCCCGGAATTCATCTCAGAAATTGTATTGTCAGGGCATTTGCCGCACGCTCCGCCGACGACGAAATTTTGTGAACACTCTTCCTGAAACCATAGTTGAGCTGGCACGGGGCCGCTTCCCCGGATGCGGGGACGTCCGCGTCAAGCGGCTGGAGAAGGGAGGTTCAGACCGGCATTTTTTCCGCGTGCAGGCCGGTGAGGGGCAGTCCCTGATCGTGGTCAGCTACACCGGGCATCGCGAGGAAAACAGACATTACGTCGATATCGGAAGCTTTCTTGCAGCTGCGGGAGTGAGTGTTCCCGCCGTTTACCTCCACGATGCCGAGCGCGGTCTGATCTTCATGCAAGACCTCGGCGAGACCGACCTATGGCACTGGCGCAATGAGCAGTGGGCAATCCGTCGACCTTACTACGAGGCCACGATTGAGCAGGGGCTCCTGCTCCACGGCCCGGCAACCCGAAACTTCGCCGGGAGCAACCTGCGTCTCGAAATGGAATTCAGCGAACAACTGTACCTCTGGGAGCAAAATTATTTCTTCGAGCATTGCCTCGGAGCTCTCTTTAAAGCCGACCCGGCCACCGTGCAGGAATTTTCGGCATTGGAGGGGCTAACAAGCGCGGCCCGCAGGCTTGCGGAACGCCCTAGGACGCTGGTCCACCGGGATTTCCAGTCTCAGAACGTGATGATCCACCTTGGCCGGCCGTTCCTCATTGATTTTCAGGGGATGCGTCCGGGACTTCCCCAATACGATCTCGCATCGCTGCTTTACGACCCGTACACAATGACCTCGCCGGGAGAGCGAAGGGAACTCATCGACCACTACGTCCGGATGGCACCCGAACACGGGGTGGAGACGGGCGCGGATTTTGATGA
>JBGSSC010000273.1:0-7675 GCA_041737265.1 Terrimicrobiaceae bacterium
GGTGTTGACTCACGGCCACTTCGATCATGTGGCCGATGCCGCGGCGATCAAGCAGCGTCACGGCTGCCCGGTGGCAATGCACCCGCTGACCGAACCCATGGTGGCGGATCCGGACTTTTTCCGTCGCTGGGGCTTCTCGCTGGAGATCGCGCCGGTAACGGCCGACGAGCTGCTCCTTGAAGGAAAACGCGAGTTGCTGGGTGAGCCTTCCGAAATCCACCATGTCCCGGGGCACTGCCCGGGGAGCCTCTGTGTCTTGTTCTCCGGTCCCGGGGTTCTCGTGGGAGGAGACGTGCTTTTTGCGGGTGGGGTGGGACGCTGGGATCTGCCGGGAGGGGACTACGACACCCTCATCACCGGGATCCGGAATAAGCTTCTGCCCATGGAGGACGGGGTGAAGGTGCTGCCCGGTCACGGACCCGAGACCACGATTGGCGCGGAACGGCGGTCGAATCCATTCCTCGCGTGACCCGGGGTGCTGCCGTTAGGCGCTTTCCGCTCAAGTCCTGCGCAAAAAGCGCAAGATTTCAGGAAACAATGCAGTGCCTCACGCCTGCAACGGATGCGCAGCAACGGCCAGGCTTTCAAAGGAAGGGAGGCCCTTCGACAAAGCCGTTTCGACGGGCTCAAGGCCCCGAGCGAAGCCGAGGGGGAAGCAAAGGGATGCAGAGGATAAAATACAGAAGGGGATGATGTAGACGGCGCAGAAGAGGAGGTCGAGGCTCCCACTTACTTTGCGCAGCAAAATTTTCTAATCCGGCGGCGATGGCACACCTTTCTCACCGGGTCCAATTGCCCACAAGCCCTCCCTTGGCACCGGCTATGCCGGATTAGGGGGGTGGATTCCTCTGATCTTTGCCTTTTCGACAGGCGCGTCAGGGGCTATCGGTTCAGGTCATGATTTCTTTGACCGTTCCCGTTTATAACGAGCGTGAGGCTCTTGGCCCGCTTTTCGAGCGGGTAAAACCTGTCATGCAAGGCTGCGGCCAGCCATGGGAGATCATTTTCGTGAACGATGGCAGCATCGACGGCAGCGGGGATCTCCTGGACTCCCTTGCGGAGAAGAACCCCGAGGTTAAAGTCGTGCATTTCCGCCGGAACTTCGGCCAGACGGCAGCGATGATGGCCGGCTTCGATTTCTCCTCGGGGGATGTCATTATCCCCATGGATGGCGACGGGCAGAATGACCCTCAGGATATTCCCCGCATGCTGGAGAAACTTGCCGAGGGTTATGATGTCTGCTCGGGTTGGAGGAAGGACCGCCAGGATAACGCCATCCGCCGCAACCTCCCGAGCATCTTTGCCAACAAGCTTATCTCCGCCGTTTCCGGCGTGCGCCTTCACGACTTCGGCTGCTCGCTCAAGGCCTACCGCGCGGAGGTCATCAAAGGTGTGCGGCTGTATGGCGAGATGCACCGCTTCCTCCCCATCTATGCAAAGTGGCACGGTGCCCGGATCACGGAACTGCCGGTGAGCCACTACGCACGGGCCTCCGGTTCCTCCAAGTACGGACTCGAAAGGGTCCTCAAAGTTGTGATGGACCTTGTGACCGTGAAGTTTCTCGACAAGTACATGATGAAGCCGATGTATCTTTTCGGCTTGTGGGGACTTATCTTTTTTGTGGCCACCGGGGTTTTTACCATTTGGTCATTTTACATGCGGACGCAGGGTTATTTTTTCACCCAGACTCCCCTGCCGATGATGGCGGTCTTTGCCTTTATGACCGGGGTGATTTGCGTGCTGATGGGGCTGCTGGCGGAGATGATCACGCGAACTTTTCACGAGTCCCAGGGGAAGGCGATTTACATGGTGAGGAGAACGCGGAACCTCTGACCCCGAAATGCGGAGGGCCCAAAATGAAGAGCTTCCTAACCCGGCGGGAGCCAGTGCCAAGGGAGGGCTTGTGGGCAAGGGGACCCGATGAGAAAACGGTTGCCCCCGCCGCCGGATTATTAAATTTTGCTGCGCAAAATGAGGCAGGACAAAGACGGAGGTTCAGCCTCCATTGGGCTATCGAAGGGGACTCCTCCTTTCCGCTTTGCGGAAGAAGAATCACCATTTTTCCTAGGTCTTCCGGCACGAAGTGCCGTTTCAGCAGGCTGTCTGGCGCTGGAAGGTTGCAGCGGATCACACTTTTCAGCCAACATTCCACTCGGACTGGAAAGTCCGACAGCCTGCTAAGCGCATGTGTGGCATAGCCGGATTTCTGGGGAGCGGCGGCGCGGAGGATATCCGCCGCATGACGGAGCGTCTGGTGCACCGCGGGCCGGATGCCGTTGGCTTCCATCAGGAGCCCGGGCGCGGTTTATTTTTGGGGCACCGCCGGCTCTCGATCCTTGACTTGGAAAGCGGGGCCCAGCCGATGGCCCTGGCAGGTGGCGGGCTTCAGATTGTTTTCAACGGCGAGATTTATAACCATGCCGAACTGCGGGCGGAGCTTGAAGCGGGGGGATGCCGGTTCGCGACCGACCACTCCGACACCGAGGTGTTGCTTCACGGTTACCGCGTATACGGGGAGGAATTTGTTTCCCGTCTCAATGGCATGTGGGCTTTTGCAATTTGGGATCAGGCGAGGAGCAGTCTTTTTCTCAGCCGTGACCGCTTCGGCAAAAAGCCCCTCTTCTGGTTCCATCGCGGGGGAACCTTTGCCTTTGCCTCGGAGCTGAAGGCATTGCTTGCGCATCCGCTCGCTCCGCAAAGCATCTCGGCTGTCGCCCGCCGGAAATTTTTCGCCCATGCGCTTGTGCCCGCGCCGCATTCCATGATCGAGGGAGTCTGGAAGTTGCCGGGTGGTTGCAACGTTTCCTTCAGTCCGGGAGAAACGCCGGCACCGAAGCGCTATTGGCAGTTCCGCATCGAGCCCGAAGAACCCCGGGAGCCGGAGGAAGAACTTGCCGGGCGGCTCAGGGAGCTCCTCGACCGGGCCGTCGCGCGCCGCCTCGTTGCGGATGTGCCGGTGGGCGTCTTCCTGAGCGGCGGGATCGATTCCACTGCCGTGGCTGCCCTTGCGGCCCGGCACACCGGCACCGGGCAACTGCGCACGTTTTCGGTGGGTTTTCGAGAGCCTTCCTTTGACGAGTCGCCCTACGCGCGGCGGGCTGCGGAATTTTTGAACACCGCCCATGAACTTGAGATCCTTGATCTCGATCGGGCGCGGGAATTGCTGCCCGGTCTGCTGGCGTCTCTGGACGAGCCTCAAGGCGACAACTCCCTGCTGCCGACGTGGCTCCTGTGTGGATTCACGAGGAACCATGTGAAGGTTGCCTTGGGTGGTGATGGCGGGGATGAGCTTTTTGCCGGCTACGATACGTTCCGGGGTCTTCACGCGGCGGCCATGTATGACCGGTTGGTTCCCAAACCGCTCCATGCCGGAATCCGGGCGCTCATCGGCAGGATGCCGGTCTCGCACACGAACCTCAGCCTCGATTTCAAACTGAAACGCGGGATGCGCGGAGCTTCCTATCCGGCCTCCGTCTGGAATCCGGTTTGGCTGGGAGCTCTCGAACCCGCCGAAATTTCTGAACTTACCGGGGAGAAGACTTCCATTGAGGAGCTTTACAGTGAAGCCATCGGGATCTGGGACGGTTGCGAATCCAAGGATCTCGTGGATCGTACTCTTGAGTTCTACACGCGCATTTACCTCCAGGACGGGATCCTCGCGAAGGTGGACCGTGCGAGCATGTTGCACGGCCTCGAGGCCCGAAGCCCGTTTCTTGACATTGAAGTCGCGGACTTTGCCCGCCGGCTTCCCAACCGTTACAAACTGAAGCAGGGAACAACGAAGTATTTGTTGAAGCGTGCGCTGCAAGGTGTGATCCCACTGGACATCATCGACCGGCGGAAGAAAGGTTTTGGTTCGCCGGTCGGGCAGTGGCTGGCAAAGGGTGCGCTTTCCCCGCGTTCCAGGAACCCGTTTGTTACCACCCGCCTCGACAACCACCGCGCCGGGGTTTCCGACGAACGGCTTTTCCTGTGGTGTCAGCTCTCCATGGAGGCCTGGGAATCCGGACTCTCCACCGCGAACCCGTGAAAATTCTCGTCCTCTGCTACGAATACCCCCCGGTAGGCGGAGGCGGTGGACGCCTCGCAGCGAAGGTCGCGGAGGCTCTGGCGCTGCGCGGGCATTCGGTGCGGGCGCTGAGCGCTGGTTTGCCACACCTTTCAAGGGACGAGGTCACGGGCGGGGTCAGAGTTCTGCGCCCCTGGAGTGGCCGCCGCCGTGAAGACACCTGCAGCGTGCCCGAGATGGGGCTTTATCTGGTGACGGCGCTTCCTGAGGCTTTGCGCCAGGCCGGAGCGTGGAAGCCGGATGTGATCCACGCCCATTTTATTGTGCCCACCGGCATCCTTGCGTTGGCGCTCAACGTGATAAGTGGCATCCCGTATGTTTTGACCGCCCACCTTGGCGACGTTCCGGGCGGGGTCCCCGAGCAAACTTCCGGCCTCTTCCGGCTGGCTGCGCCTGCCGCGAGGGCGGTGTGGAACCGGGCTGCCGGAAGGACGGCTGTAAGCGGCTTCGTTGCCGACCTTGCGCAAAAGGCCTTTCATGAACGCCCGGAGGTCATTCTGAATGGCATGCCCCCAATCGGGCCGCCTCAGCGCGGGCTCCGCGCACCCGGACAGCCGCTTCGGCTCTTGATGGTGGGGAGGTTGAGCATTCAGAAAGACCCGCTTCTGGCGATCGCGGCTCTGGCAAGAGTCCGCAGCCTTGCATGGAAGCTCGAAGTGATCGGTCAGGGTCCGCTGGAATCTGCCATGAGAGAAGAGTGCAAACGGGCGGGCCTTTGCGGCATGGTCCGTTTTGCAGGCTGGCTCGGGGAGGAGGAAGTTCGCGACAGAATGCGGAACTCGGATGTCCTGTTGATCACTTCCTCGAACGAAGGCCTCCCGATGGCGGCGATCGAAGCCCTTTGGCATGGAATGGCGATTGTCGGTTCCCGGATCGGTGGCCTGGCGGATGTTGTTGAGGACCGGGTTAACGGACTGCTTTGCGAGCGGACTGCGGAGGCATTTGGCGCTGCGATCGAAAGGGTCGGAGAGCCGGCCACTCTTGCAGCCATGCGCAAGCGGGCCTACGAACGGGCGGAGCTTTTTGATTTCGGAAAATCGGTGGACGCCTATGAACGTGCGCTCGCAGGAGCCCTGATGCGATGAAACTCCGCGACGGCCTCCTTGGTTTGGTCCTTGCTTTCGCTGCCTGCGGACGCCCGGCCCAACCCGGGGCAGTTCCGGCTTCTCCTCCCGGGACGCCGCAACCCATGGTGCCGGTTGCGATTTCGATGCTGAATTCTCCCGACACCGATCCCGCCTCCGGGCCAAACAGCGCGACTCAGAGCGAAATTCTTGTGCGGATCGATGCGCTGCCTCGACTGACCGACAGCGGAAAGGACGCGCTTTTTGCGTTCATGGAGCGGGTTGCGACGCTGGGGATTCTTGCAAAAATTGAATTTCCCCCTGGTCGCTGCTCGCTGACCCCTGACGAAGCCCGTGAATTCATCCATGCCTTCAGCGGGTCAGGTGCTTTGCCGCCGGATGCCATTTTGCTTGTGCTGGCCTGGGCGGATGAACCCGGTGAGCGAAGAAACGACCTTTCGTTGGCGCGATCCCGTGCATTGAGTGTGGAAGAGGCCCTCCGCGGGTCGAATCCTGTTTATGGCATCGGAATGAGCGGTTCGGTGCTCCCTATGCCACGATTGCCCGAGAAGCCCGGCATCGTTGAGGTTTGGATCGCGCGGCCAGGACAGAATTCCGGAGGCTGAGGGCGCTTGCAGCAGCCGTCCATAGGCGATATCTCCAAGCAACGTGCTCTCCTTTTCGACATGTTGGAACTCCGGTCGCCATGAGTCGGCGGAAGCCATGGTCCGCGAGATCATGGACCTCGGATTCCGGCGCATCGAGCTCGGGCACGGACTGCGCGCACCCATGGTGGCCGGCTTGTTGGCAGCACGCGAGAAGCTGGGGTTCGAAGTTTCCAGCGTGCATTGCTTTTGCCCCCTGCCACCGGAGGTGCTTGCGGACAACCCGGATTGCTACGAATTCACTTCCCATCGCGAGCAGGACCGGCGCCGCGCAACCCGTCTTGCCATGCAGACGGTCGACATGGCCGAGCGGTTCGGTGCCAGAGCGGTGGTTGTCCATGCCGGACGGATCCGCACGCTGGACGCCACGAACCGTTTGCGCCAGATCGCAGCGGAAGGCGGACTTCTCGGCAAAAAATTCGCGCGAGCCAAGGTGGATGCGGTCCGCCGTCGTGAGCAAATCGGAGAGGCCTACGTTCAGCGGGCGCTTAACTGCCTTGCCGAGTTGACCGATCACGCATCCAAAATGGGCATTCTTCTCGGCCTCGAGAACCGTGAGGATTATGAAGCCGTTCCATCGGAGCGCGAGATCGACAACCTCCTGAGGCGGCTTGATGCCTCCAATGCGGGCTATTGGCACGATTTCGGCCATGCACAGATCAAGGAACACCTCTCGCTGCTCGATCACGCGCAGTGGTTGGATTCGGTTGGCTCCCGCGCCATTGGCTGCCATGTCCACGACGTCAAGTGGCCCTTCCACGACCATCGTCCGCCATTCACCGGAGAGGTTCCCTTCGAAAAACTCATGCCCAAGCTTCCCAAAGACGCGGAATTCGTCTTTGAAATGAGCCCGCGCGTCACTGCCGGAGAAATCCTCTCGGCACGCGACCGCTGGCTTTCTCTATTTTCCCAATGAAGCGAACTCTTCTCACGATCCTCCAGGCAACGGTCACGATCCTCCTTCTGTGGTGGATCTTCCGCGATCCTGCCAAAAACCGGGCCATGGCCGAGGCCCTGCGCCAAGCCGAGTGGGTTTGGTTGATCCTCGGAGTGGGAGCCGTCGGGATGGCATGTCTTCTGCAGACCCAGCGCTGGAGCATACTGCTCTCGGTGCAGGGGATCTCACTCGGTTGGTGGCGCACGCTGCGCGTTTATATGATCGGCATGTTCTTCAACCTGTTTTTGCTTGGCTCGACCGGTGGCGACGTTGTGAAGATTTACTATGCAATGCGCGAGACGGCGACGCGCAAAGGAGCTGCTTTCTTGAGCGTGTTGGTCGACCGGATGATGGGCCTGCTTGGTTTGGTGGCCGTGGCATTGATTGTCGTGACCCTGCGATGGGGCGCTCTGGCTACCAAGGCTCCTGCGGAGCTTGTTGCTCTCGGGATCATCATGGGCGGGATGCTTGCAGCCGTGGCGGTCGGTTTTTTTGTGGATCGATTCAATCTGTCCGACCGCATCCCGAAAAAGCTTCCCATGCACGGCCGTATTGTTGAATTCGCTTCCGCGTTTTCCCTTTATGCCCGCGACGGAAAAGCTCTCGCTGCGACCTTCGGTCTCTCGGTCACCGCCCACCTTTTTAACTTCCTCGCATTTTACTGCGCCGCGCGCGCCCTGCACGAATTTTCCGGGCCGACCGGGCTCGTTGACAGCTTCTCGGTCATGCCGATTATCATGACGATCACCTCCCTGCCGATCAGTCTTTCCGGCGTCGGGGTTCGCGAGGCGCTCTTCGAAAAGCTTTTCTTCTCCCTCTTCGGAACCCCTCAGGCGATCGCCGTGATGATCTCAGTTGCCGGATTCATGATGATCGTATTCTGGGGCCTGATAGGTGGCATCACCTACCTTTTCTACCGCCCGACCGGTGGTCTGCACCT
>JBGSSC010000289.1:0-7232 GCA_041737265.1 Terrimicrobiaceae bacterium
TCCATGATGGGAAACGACGAAGCGTTTCCCTCCATTTTGCGCAGCAAAATACTTCTAATCCGGCGGCGGAGTGAGCACGTTTCTCAACGGGTCCCATTGCCAACAAACCCACCCTTGGCACCGGCTCCCGCCGGATTAGGATATTGTGCTGCGCAAAATGAAGAGCACTAATTAAAAAATGGTTCTGCGCTGTTTTCGGTAGGATGGGGGCAGATCTTCTGAAAAACCGTACTCAAGAGCGCTTCGTTACCGCGCACCAGGAGCACAGGGTCACTCAAGGTTTCGGAATTTCCCGAAGATAGCCACTGTCAATATACGCGAGATAGGGAGTGTAGAGCGCCACGGGATGCTTTTGAAACGCCGACTTGTAGTAGCCTGCAAGTTTGGTGCGGCTGTCCACAGCGTTAGATCCGGCAAGGAGTTCCCGGTACATGGCTGATTTGTAATCGGCGTATTCCAGGCCCGTGCGCAGAAAATCGATCCGTTTGACAACGGCCTCATCGGAACCTGCCGCCTTCCGGGCGTCATCGAGCATGGCATGAAGTTTCTTCATCCGATCCAGTGAGAAGACGCTGGCATAGGCCTTGTAGTAAGGTTTGACGTGCATCTTCACCGGCTCGGTGACCTCCTCGTCACGCATCGCCTGTTCGGGGGTATCCCGGACAGGAAATCGAGCGGCGAGCTCGGTCGTGGCCTTTTCCAGTTCGTCGAAATAGGCCTGAACCTGCGGGGCCGCCGGGCCGAATCCCGCGCGGCAGTAGTCCGCTATCAGTTCTTCCACGTCAGCCGAAGGATTCCAAAGGAGCTTCGCGGTGATGTAATAGTTCAGACCCTGGGTACTCCAATAGTTCATGATCGAATCAAAATCCGATGCGATCATTCCAGTTTCATAGCAATGCTTGATATCCTTTGCCAGCCGACGCGGATAGAGTTGGGGAAGACCTGTGCCCACATGAAAGGCATTGGGGCGGAGATACAACCGGGAGGCCGCATATGTCCAGGCGTCCCAGCGGGCAAGGTCATCACTCCGTTCCTTGTCGCTGCCGTAATTCAAGCCAACAAATCCGATGAGAATCGAGGGATGAAGAGTCACGCCGAGGGGGGCGTCCCGGTAAGCGCTGTAAGCATAGGCTCCCAGCGTTGTGTCGGGGCTCTTTTTTGCAACGGCTTCCGCGATGCGATTGTAAAATACAGCAACCCGGTCGCTTAGTGAAGGATAGTCGCGCATCTCCGGTTTTCCATCTATCATGAACCTCATGCTCACCGGCTTGGCATTGGCCGGATCGAGTTTACGGCATTCCACGCACATACAGAATGAATCGTCGCCTCCATCATTGGGCGATATCGAGAAAGACGCGAAGGGCAGGCCGGAGGCAACTTGCTCGAGCACCTCGAGAGCCTTCTGCTCCGCGACAGCGGGGTTCGATTTACAAAGGCGGCTGCGGTTGGAACTCTTCTGCACCCGTGTTCCGTTGGGCTGAAGTGCGAACCAATCCGGATGGGCGGCACCATATTTCTCATACCAGGGATAGGCGTGCCCGCCGGTGTATTGAATGCTGCCGCCAACCCGGTTGAAGTCGAACCAGTCCCGATTTTCCAGTTCCTTCGGAATGTCCTCCTGGGTGAAGCCGAGAAAATCGAGGCCCGCTTTCACGCGGTTGTTGTTAGTTGCCGACACGCTGCGGATCCCGCGCTGGGAAATGGCCGGCTCGTCCTTTTCCTCATAGGAAGAAATGGCAACCTTTTCCATGAGGGGAATAATTGTGCCGTCCTGGCCCGGCCAGAGCCAGCGGGCACCGATTTCCGATTCCAGCAGACTTACACAACCAAAGAGAGTGCCGTAAATGCGGGTTCCGGGTTTGCCCGCATGGGTAAAATCATTGCCGATGATCACGACGCTCTCCGGTCCCGCCTTCACCCGGAATCCTTCAGGTTTGAGGTCCGAGGCCGTGACGCCCTGTCGTTTTGCCTCGGAGGTTTCTCCGATCCAGATCGCATGCTCCCAGCGTGTTCCATCCGGCTGCACGACCACCGGGAGGCCATCAACAATCTCCACTTTCGAACGTTCCTCCTGCATGAGGGGCAGTTCCACACCGGTTGAGGTCTTGATGACAGATTGGATCAATTTCGCACCGAGCATCGCGGCGGGTTGTGAGGTTTCTCCAACGACAATCGCCGCCTTCGCCACCCCGCCCTCCACAGCGACGAATTTGCCATCACCCGTTTGCCGACGCTCCTTGAGGGATTTCAACTCCTGACGTTTCACCGCTTCCCTGACGGGTGGAGTGGTGACAGGTGCTCCGAGCGGAGTGAGGCTCCACTCCTCAGCGGACAGAGAGAGTGATGGTTGCATAAAGGCAGAAAGACAAACAAGCGAAGCCAGAGACCGGTGCCATGCCGGGTGGAGTATGGAAGAGAGGATTTTCATAAGTATGGTGGGGATTGTCTTGGTGGTGCGAAAATCGGCGAGCGCCTCAGGAAATAAATTGGCTTCCGGGGTTTGTTACCGGCCATTCGGAAACATGGAGCTTGGTCCAGGGGCCGGAACTGACATTGAAATAGATGCGCTGTCCGTCAGCACTGAAGGCAGGGTGCGGATGGGGAACGCGATGCGATTTCGCACCGCCGCTGTTGTCGAACCGATGAAGCCATTGCGGATTGTCTCCCGCCAGGCGGTTGACAATCACAGCCCACTCCCCGGTGGCAGTGCCATCCTCCTTCAGCAGATATGTGTCCGTGACATAGTGCTTCCCGTCGGGGTGAGGCGACGGATGCTGGGACGGAGCCGCCAGCAGCGAAATTTCCTCACCGGTCTCGGAATGGATGATCCTGCTTTTGCTCTCGATGATTCGATGACCATCGGGATGCCAGGAGGGATGGCCCCACGTCGGCCGCAGGGAAAGCAATTCTCCTGTTTCAAGATCCACGGTGATCAATCCTTGGCGGTTACTGTTCACACCATCCCCCTGAGCCCTCGCCACCTTGATAAACATCCTCCGGGCTCCCGGTCCAACGACCGGAAAGTAGAGGGAGATATCGCGTCCGCCAAAAGCTTCATCAATCCAGTCTCCGTAGCGGCCGCACACGTCAGCAGCCGATACAGCGTTTTTCACTTCGCCTGTGCCCGCATGCACGAGTTGGATACCGGTAATGCCATCCGGACGACCATGAAACCCAATGACAGGAACCCAAGGGCTCAAAGGATGGGCAAACCCGACCTGACAATTCCCGGCCAGAACCCTTTGAGTGCCTGACATGACATCCGCCACCATGGCCCGCCATCTTCCCTCGCGAAAATCCTGAAACGCCACATAACGCCCGCCATCACACCAATGCTGGCAGGCCACCCTGTGAGCGTCCTCGACTTCCACGTCTCTGGCTATGGCGCGATATTCACCAGAGATCCGGTCTTGCACGACGATATCGCCCACCCCCGCATCCGTGCGCCCGGATGCAAAGTAGAGGATCTGCCGTCCGTCCGGGCTTTCCGGCGTGGCCACATAGTAGGAATGTACCGAATGCACCGGTCGCGGAGAAACCGCAATCATGGCTGGGGAACCAACTTGATGTCATCGATCCAAAGGACACCTTCCATTTTTCGTGACTGTACGGCAATCCTCAAGGTGTCGGCACCTGGCTCCGCCGTGAATGGAATTTCGAATTGTTCCCAGTCAAAGCTTCCAAACAAAGGAACCCTGTGGCTGCCTGCCTTCATCTTTGCGATAAAGTCGTCGGCAGGGCCCTGATTGAAGAAGACGAGGATTCCCGTTTCCTGGTTGAGCGGCTCGCTCAGGTTCTCTCCACGAAGAAACCCGGAGAGAATATAGTTCTGACCGGGAGTGATCTGCACCGGTTCGAGTGAGACCGTAAGCGACTGGGCGGCACTCCGGCTCTCAAGGCGCAACGAGAATTCCCCACTGTTTTTGATCTGCGAATCCTGGGACACACGTCCCGTGCCCGCATCCTGGGGATTGTCCTGTTTGACCATCCAGCCGACGGGATAATCGCCGTCGGATTCGGACGTAAATCCCCGGACCTTCACCGGTTGCCATTCTTCCATCCCACCGTTGGCGATGAGTGAGTCTTCGGCGCAGGCAGGCCGGCAGCAAATCGCCGCCACCAGAAGCACTCCAACTTTTCCGATCTGTTTAAAGTCCATCCCAGAATGCGGCAAAAACCGCTTTATCCCCGGCAGGGGTTGAGTGAGTGGTGTTTCGATGTGGCATTTTCGTTGAAAGAGTGGGGTCGCTTTACTGGCAGGCCAAAACCGCGGGAGAGGGCTTGAGTTCCTCAATAGAGCAGCACAGGATATCGATCTTTGAATCTTCGGCGTAGAAACCCAACCGGCCGCACAACTTCACTTGCGAGATGGTCGAAATCACGACCCGGTCATCAACACTGACCTCGCAGTATGGTCCATAGAAAACCGCGCGCAGAGCGATCGGGTTGTTCCATATCCAGGGGCAGATCCATTCCTGTACGATGCGACGGCCCCGCCACCGGTACGTTACCCCGGCGGATGGCGTCTTGAATTGCGTCACCAGCGTGCAGAGCTGCACCCTGCGCAGGTGGGGATTCAAACAAACGAAGGTGGCCTCGTCGGCACCGGAATCGCTGCGTGCCACCAATCCAAACTCGCCGTCACCCGAAAACCGGATCTCCGCTTCGACCGCCAGCAAGGAGAATTCGTCGTGAAACAGAAAGGCCTCGTAGCCGCTCTGCCCGGAACTGCTGAGACCGTCCGGGGTTACCCTCCACTGGCCGGTTGCAGCAGCTCCTGCCTCCGACAGTTCCTGACCGGACAAAACTTTGGCCGGCCCGTGGGCCAGGGCCGACCATCCGCGGAACGGACGGAGGACCAGCCCGCCTTCGGCATCCGTATCCGCGACCTTGGGGGGAGCCATCGCCGTCACGGTGGTGTCACCGCCCCCGGGCCAATCGGCCGTTCCGCGCAAATTGTGGAAATAGAGGGTTTCTTCTTTCCATTGGCAGGGTTTAAACACCTGATTATGTCCCGGCAGCAAAGCCTCGCACCCGACACGGCGATAAGGCCCCTCGATGCGATCAGCCACACGGAATGTTGAGGGAGCGGTCGGCTGGCCCTCCGCATTCTGCCCGCAAATTCCCGTGAGATAAAAGCGTCCATTCACTTTGGCGATCGCGGGCGTTTCGAAATCATAGCAGTTGCCTGGCACACAGAGAGCGGGTTTGACCGTCCATTCGAAGCCGTCAGGGGAAACAAAATAACCGGCCGCTCCACGGCGGTTGCCCGGACCGTGATTGACGCGCGCACAGATGACTCCATGCAGAAGGCCTCCCTCGCTGATCACGAACGGGTCGCGCCAATCCACGCGGTGATGAGCATCGGGTGCCGCCTCATAGAACTCCGGATCGGCGCAGATGAGAGGATTGCCCTCATGTTTTTGCCAAGCCATGAGGTCCTCCGAGACCGCGAGGCCAACCCTTTGGATTTTTCCCCGTTCACGCATGGCCAACCCGGTGTAGAGCATGAAGAAGCGGTCATTGTGTCTGAAAACGCCCATCGTCCAGATTTGATCATCGTCAAAATCCCCGGGGTTTCCGGTGAGGATCGCGGAGGCCTGTTCCTCCCACACCAAGCCATCGCTCGACGTCAAATGGCCGACGCGGTCATGGCTGGGAATGCAGAGGTAAAAGGCGTGCAGGACGCCGTCGTGTGCGATGACATCAATGTCACCCAGTCCGTCTTTCCAAAATCCTTGGGGAATATGCATGTGATTGTTAAGCGGGGCGCGATTACGTAATTTTTTGGACCCTTGCCCACTGGGTGGGGTTAAAGTCCCGATCACGTTCGATGTCGAGGATGTCGCCGGTTTCGCGCATCCAGCGGATGAGTTCACCACGCAGGCGGGATTCCGTCGCGGCGAATTCCGGCTGCCCGGCGAGTGAGCGGGTTTCCTGGGGATCCTTGACCAGATCGTAGAGTTCCGGGGTCGCGCAAAAATGGTGGATGTACTTGAAGTGTCCGTCCATTGCGGCCCGGCACGGAAACGCACGGGCCTGGTCGCCATTAAACTCGCTGAAGACCACTTCCCGCCAGGCAGCATCGGGATTCTCCAAGGGCTCACGGAGAGAAAATCCATCGCACCCGGGGATCGGGCTGGTTCCCGCGTAGTCGCAGATCGTGGGCGCAATATCCACGTGACTGGCCAACTGGGAACGGCGGCCGGACGTCCCCCCCGGCTGCTTAACGAAGAGGGGTACGCGGGCCGATTCCTCATACATCGTCATTTTCTCAAACATCCGGTGCGAACCGATGGCCTCGCCGTGATCCATGGTAAAAATAACAAGGGCATCATCCCAGAACCCGTGCTGCTTGAGACTTTCGATGACCCGTCCGATACACGCATCCGCCAGAGTAACCAATCCGAAATACACCGCCCAAATCCGCCTCCATTCCTCGCGCTGGATGTGCGACCCGCGCTGGCCGCCTGTTCCCCAGAGGATCGTGGCAGGCATGCCGTCGTACCATCGGCCGACATTGACTGGCAGGTCGATGGCTGCCGGATCATACATGCTAAGATAAGGCTCCGGCGCAAAGAGAGGCGGATGCGGAGACCAGCATTGGAAGACAAAGAGATTGGGATTGCTTGGATTTGCCAATGCGATGCGCTTTTCCATCTCACCGGCAAACCAGGTATCCTTAAAAGTCCCGGGGTCGTGGGGATACAGCTCCGCGATATCCGCGCAGGCCCAGCCCGGCTTGCTGATCATTGCCCCATCGTTAAAATCAGCCACCGGCATCCGGCGGTCTGTTTGATACAAACGGGGCAGACCCCGGGAGGCCATGAAGTCCTCGTGGTCCAATGCGTCGACGAAATCTGCTTGCGGCACCCGCTGACGCAGGGTCGGCTGGCTGTGGATGTGTTGCACCCCAACATGCGTGATGTCGTATCCGGCAGCGTCAAGATGCTCGTAAAACGTCGGGAATTGTTCATCCAGCTGGCCCCAGACTTTTTCCTTCGGATAGGCGGGATTGCCGCCATTGATGATGACGCCGGTGGCATGCGGCCAGCGCCCCGAGCCGATCGTTGTCCGGGTCGGTATGCAAAGTGGAGTGGCACAATAGGCTGTGTCAAAGACCGAACTCTCCCCCGCCAGCGCGTCAAGACAAGGGGTCTGAACACCAAGGTTTCCGTAAGCACCAAGGCAGTCGAAGCGCATTTGGTCGGCTGTCAGCAAAACGATGTGTG
>JBGSSC010000308.1:0-5849 GCA_041737265.1 Terrimicrobiaceae bacterium
CGACTTGCGGGGTTGCCACGACTTGCGGGGTTGCCACCACTTGCGGGGTTGCCACCACTTGCGGGGTTGCCGCGACTTGTGGGGTTGCCACGGCTTTCGGGGTCGCCACGACTTGCGGGGTTGCCACGGCCTTTACCACCGCCCGCGGCGAAGCGACTGCGACGCGAGGAGTAGTAGCTGCTGGAGTTGGTGAAGGGGCCACGGGTTCCGGGGCAGCTGGCTCGAAGAGTGAGCGAATCGCCGCATCGAGAGCGGCACCATCGGCGGGTTTGACAAGGAAACCGCACCCGGACTGCATCGCTGCCGCGGCATCGGCAGGATTTGCAGAAAGCATGACCAGTGGGAGGTCAGGAAGATGGGGAAGCAGGAGTTGGCGAAGAGTCAGCGCATCCTTCGGGCTCAAATCTGTTGCGGCAACAAGCACATCGACGCCGCCGTTGGCGTTGATCCACTCGAGGGCTTCATTACTGTCAGTGGCGGTTCCGGGCTGGGGCCAGCCATTTTCAACAAGCCAGTTGGCAAGTGATGCTGAGAGTTCCCGGTTTGGATCGGCGATGAGCAGTTTCATTCCTCAGGTGAGCGATTGTTCAGATTGAGTCCAAGGGGGAAAAGCGAGTCGAGCCGACCCGGATCGGCTCGGGTATCCTGCAGTTCGCTATTGTAGTAAACCCCGACCACATAGCCGTAAAACTTCCTGCCGAGGGCTCCGGCATCGGCGGAGCTACCCGGCAGACCGCCGTCGGGCAACGGATATTCCACGTCGAGGAGTTCCGGTTCGCCATCCCGCCAATCGACCGGCGGGCTGATCCACTGGGTGGCGGGTTTTGCCTGGGTGACCTGAACTTCCCCGGCTTCATCCTGTTCATAAAAAAAGACGTGAACGTTCATGCTCGCGGGATCGACACGGGCACCGGGCCTTGATTTCACGGCGATGCGCAGGGTTTTAGCGCCAGGCTGACTATCGCGCAGGCGGGTATCGACAATCCCGAGAACCGACCCGGGCTGGAGGCCGATCTCATCCCGCACGGGTTGCCCGCCAGTGTCGCGGAAGGGAACTCCGGGTCGCGTGGGAGCGGCTTCTGCAGTTTCACTGAGAACCTGCGCGAGCAGTGCCATCTTCTGCTCGGCCTGACGCCTCACCTCCTCCGGCAGCCCGGCAACCGAGACCGATTTCTCAAATGCAACAAACGCTCCCGCTTTATCATCAAGCGCCTCATAAACCTGGCCGAGACGGAACTGGACTGCCGGATCGGTCGGCAAGAGGGCTTCCGCTTTTTGCAACCCCCGCAAGGACGCCTCAAAGTCGCCAATGCGGTAATTTCTATCTGCCTCGGAAACAAGCTGCGCCGCCTGGGCAATTGTCGCTGCATCCGGCGCAGAGGAAGGTGCCACCGGAGTGGCCGGCGAAGGGGATGTGCCCGGTTGATCTCTGGCGACTCCCACGTCACCAGTCCCGGAAACCTGTTCGCTGTTTTCGATAATCTGCGCCCTCAGAAGAGGAATGTAGTGCCATGCGACAGCGGCGAGTTGAAGAAGAGCGAAGATGCCAAGGAGGGACATCGCGACCAAAAAGGTCACACCCATGGGTTGGCGCGGAATGGGAGGGCTGGAAGTCGATGACACGGTAAGATCCTTAAATTATCACCCCGGCAACCCGAAGGGAAGCCCATGAATCGGCATTTCTACGAAAATTGCATGCCGGGTTACTGTTCTGAGCCTCTGTGCTTACTGTTTGACTGGCCACTGGCAGAATGCCTCGTGGCATCGCCACGCATCACCCCCGCCCGGTTTGACAACCCGGGGTTCTACCAGGGGGATGAGCGTTTGTTTATCCCGATACGCAGACGACCCGGCGCAGAGACGATCCGGCCTGCGAGAACATCCTCCTCGGTGAAGCGGGAGAGAAGAATTTCCTTCGCCCGCTTGCGGGAAAAGTCGTGGGTTATGTAGATTGTACCATCCACGGCCTGTTGCCCGTCCGGGTAGGAAATCTCCTCACGGTCATCCAACAGGAGCCCTCCTTGCCAGGAGACGCCATCGTCGGCGGAAAGGAATGCCATCAGGTTCGTGCGGGTGATGGTCTGACCGATTTTTCCGTGTTTGACCAGGAGGAGATTGCCGGAGGCGAGCCGGCGGATGAAGAAGCGCGACGAGGGATGTCCCAGGGAACAGATTTGCAACTTGCTCCACGAGCGGCCGCCATCACGAGAGTAACTCTCTCCGATGCCCGAGTTGACTCTGATCAACATCCAGAGGATTCCATCCTTCCGCTCGACAATCATGTGCTCGTCGTAAATACGCTCTGCCTCGGGCACATCGCAGGCACCGCGGATGTGGAAGGATTTCCCGTGGTCCTCAGAGGCGACCACGCGGGCACTGAAATCCGACGTGCGCCATGTCGATACGGGCAGCAGCCAGGTTCCGTCGGTCAACACGGTCGGTTTGCACATCATCACTCCATCCGTGAGCCTGCGGGGAGGCAGGGGGCGGGCAGCCACGCCAGCAGCATCCTGAATCACCGACGCCCACACGCCCGCAATTTTCCCTTCATGCATCACCGACTGATTCCAGAAGGACCAGAGCTGTCCAGCCGGATCCACCCAAACCTCCGGGTCGAAGGCACGGGCTTTTCCAGGACTGCACACGTCGACAATCCAACGCTCCTGCCAGGAGTCGCCTCCGTCGTCGCTCGAGGCGAGCACCACATAGTTGTTATTGTCCTCGGCGGGTTCCTTGCCTGCATACCAGGTGGCCCAGATCCGTCCCGCATTCAGGACGGCAAGACTGGAAACGAGTTCGATTTTCCGGGTTTCGGAGCCCTGATATCCCGCCTCACCGGGGCGGATAAAAGCGGGCGGTCGCAGAAAGGGTTGCTCGGTCATGATAGGCATTGGCAGTCCATTTTACAGGGTTTCTCTGCGTCCCCGGGTCTCTGTGCAAGACTCTCTTTTTCCCGTCCATTCATGCAACAGTCCTTTCCCGCTTAAGTCCTGAAACGCTCAGAATTTGAACCCAACAGAGCTGTAAAGTCCGTAGGAATTCATGTCATAAACGAAGCCGTTGTTCTCGTAGTCCACATACATGTAACGGTAGCCGAGTTCGGCGAAGATGTTGCGGGTGAAGTTGAACCCAATGGAGGCCTGCACGTTCCATGCGATTTGGGAGCCCGCACCAAAGCCACCGACGTCCCCTTGTGCCGCGAGATACAACCAGCGCGTGAAATTGACCTGGCCGCGGAGGCCGATGATCGGGTCAAACCAATATTGGTCTCCGGCTGCATAAGTGGGTGTATCGTCCTCGATTTTATTGGCGATGGCCTTGCCCAGTTTCTTTTTCTCGCTTGCTGCAGCGGCTTCAAGAGCAGGGTTGACCATACCCCGTGCCCTCGAGGCTTTGGCGGCTGCAGAGGCACGGATATAGCTGGCCAGGGCCTTCTGGACATCACCGCCGGCGAGGGAGCGAACGATGACATCATCCCGGACCAGCTCCCGCAAGTCCCGGTCGCGGAGGATCAGTTTTTCAATGTCCCGCGGCCTGACACTTCCGGTGACGTTAGCGGCCACCGATCCCGCCGCATTGGCGGCCGCCAGCTCCGCCCGAGCGAATGCGGCAGCGAGAGCCGAGTCCAGCCTGGCGTCAACACGGCTGGTGATGGCGTTGGAGGCATTGATCCCAATGCCGTTGATGCGGGAGTCATTGAAAGAGGCATCGACTTGCAAACCAAGGTAGTTGTAACGAACGCCTGCATACAGGTCGAGGAACCCACGCCGGTCGTCAATGATGCGATACGCCAGAGCCAATGAAACGATGGATTGCTGGAGATCCAGATTCACATTGTCATAAATCCGGTTGGACGGGCTGGCGGATGCCGAGAGCGCGGCATAATAGCCGTCAGCAAGCACACCCCACCGGCCCTTGCGAATCTCTCCACGCAGGAAGATGCCCCAATCGAGATGCTGGAGGATGGTACGGCTGCTGAAGTCGATATGAGAGGCAGGAAAGCCCTTCACCCCGAGGTCGCCGTTGAGCCCCAGAGCCCATCCGTAAGGCTCGAGCACGAATCCCCAGCCATTGGGATCCTTGCCGGGCACCAATTCGAAGGGCGTCTTGGGACTGAGGATCGAGTCCCTCACAAAGTCCTCAACCGGATCAAGAAAGGAATGATTGTTGGGACTCTCCGGAATCGGCTTGGACACTTCTCCCGCATGGGTCATGAGTGTCGTAGCCAGCGGCAGGAGGGCGCTCAGAAGATACCGGAAAAACTTGTTTGGGAATCTTGACTCTCCGATTCGGGTTTGGTCCCCCCGACGGCTCCCATCATCGGCTTGGAGAGAGAGATTGTAGAAATTCACGAGAGGAAAAGGAAATGGAGGATTCGTAGTCTGTGCAAACCCAGCGGGAGTTGCTATCCGTTTTGTGCAAGCCAGGGAGGAAAGCGGTTTCATTTTGGGTCTTTCACACAGCGGAAACCGAGGTGGTTCGTGCCGGTATCCGCCTCGCCTTTGCCGCGCGTACCCACCATATAGCGGGTGCAATATTGGTCTGTGCAAAGAAACGAACCGCCGCGATGAACGTGTTTCTGCGTGCCGGGTTCGGAGGGATCGTAGGATGTCGCCGGGCCTGGCGGATTGCTGATCACCCCGCCTTTCAAGACATCGCGGGCGTAGGTGTCGGGGCGATACCAGTCGCTGCACCATTCCCAGACATTGCCCGCCATATCGTAGAGTCCATAGCCGTTTGGCGGGAAGGACCTCACCAGGGCCAGGCCTACGAAACCGTCCTCCCCGGTGTCTTTGACCGGGAATTTTCCCTGCCAGGTATTCGCCATAAATTTGCCGTCCGGCTGGAACTCATCACCCCAAGCGTAGAGTTTTCCCGTCAACCCGCTCCGATCAGCAAATTCCCACTCCGCCTCGGTTGGCAGTCGTTTGCCCGCCCACGCCGCATAAGCAAGGGCATCAGGATAAGCAATTTGCACGACGGGAAAATTCTCACGTCCCTTGATGCTGCTTTCAGGTCCTTCTGGGTGTCGCCAGTTGGCTCCTTTGACGTAACTCCACCATTGAAAATGGTTGTCAAGAGGGACCGGCCCCGCCGGGGGCGTGAACACCACCGAGCCGGCAACAAGGTTTTCTGGAGGAGCTGTGGGGAACTCCTCCTTCGTTGGTGCGATCTCGGCGACGGTGCGGTATCCGGTGGCTTCGACGAATTTCGTGAATAGTGCATTCGTGACCTCGGTGGCGTCCATCCAGAACCCATCAACCGCCACACGATGAACCGGTTGTGTGTCACCAACCGTGGCGGGCGAACACATTGCGACATCTCCCACTGTGCCATTTGCCCCCATGGAAAATTCTCCACCTGGAATCCAGACCATCCCCTCGGGGGCCGGGCCGGGGGGCTTGCCGGAATTTGCAACGGTCGGACCAAATGAGCCCACCAAGGGATCAGCAGCATGAATTGGAGGGACACACACCAGAATCGAGAAGGCAAGGGCTGGGAATTTCATTGTCTCGCTGGACTAAAGCTCTTTTGAAAAATGCTGGCACCACACCAAATGGCCATCACCGAATGGAGAATAACAGCGGGCCACAACAACACACCGTGGAGTTCGAGGCCAGCGATGGCGTATGCCAGAACCGCGGCGGCGGATGTATTGTAAAATAACATTGCGGTGATCAATCCTTTCGCTGCGGGGCTCGAGTCATCGCGCGCAAGCCAGCAGGCGATGCCCAGGGTGAGCAATCCGGCTCCGGCGATGCGTGCCACCGTCGGGCCAGGAAATCTTCTCAGCACCAGTGTCGGTGGAATACATGTCGATCGTGTTTTCATCGAGTCCGAGTTCCTTG
>JBGSSC010000312.1:0-3620 GCA_041737265.1 Terrimicrobiaceae bacterium
CCGGGGGTGTGCGCTATCGCGCGGGTGGTCGAACTTCGTTCTCATCCCGCCGTATTTCTTTTTGTTCGCCTGCGGCGATTTGGCGGATGGGGCGGGATTATCCTCGCTGCGCGACGCTCCACTCACGAGGCCTCGCCAAGCTCGGCCGGGGGTGTGCGCTATCGCGCGGGTGGTCGAACTTCGTTCTCATCCCGCCGTATTTCTTTTTGTTCGCCTGCGGCGATTTGGCGGATGGGGCGGGATTCGAACCCGCGGTGCCGGTAAAGGCACACCCGCTTTCCAGGCGAGCACATTCGACCGCTCTGTCACCCATCCTCTCGCGAAGTCCGACAACGCGAAAAATTAAACTACCCTCCCCGGTGCGGGTGCGCAATCAAAACGCAGACTTTCGTCGGAGACCGTCTCAAAACGCGCTTGCCAAGAAGGGCTTGGGCACTACGGTTGCAGCTTCGTACGATGACATTGGCAAATCTTCTTTCGGAGGGGCAAATCCTTCCGAGCCTGAAGGCCGAGGGACGTTGGGAGGCCATTGCGGAGCTGGTAGAGCTTCTGGTTGCAGCAGGAAAAGTGCAACCGGATGATCGTGCCTCCGTGCTGGAGTCGATTCGCCAGCGCGAAGAAACCATGAGCACCGGGATCGGGCTGGGTATCGCTATCCCCCACGCCTCCTCGGACAAAGTAACCGAAGTCATCGCCGCCTTCGGTCGATCAATGACCGGGGTCGAATTTGATTCCCTGGACGGCCAGCCCGTGAACTTCGTCGTGCTCTTTGTCGTGCCGAAGGACCAGTTTCAGACCCATTTGCGCACCCTGGCCGCCATCGCCAAATTCCTGAATGACCGCACGGTGCGCGATGAACTCGCTGCTGCAGACTCGGCGACTTCGATTTTGACGGTGTTCAAAGAGCGATCCCCCAAGAGCTGATGCCGACACTGCGGGAGCAATTGGCGGCACGGGTGGCTGCCGCACTGGAGTCTTGCGGTTTCGAAGGGGGGGACGCCCCGGTTGCCGCGGCTTCGGATCCACGATTTGGCGATTACCAGTCCAACGCGGCAATGGTCCTCGCAAAGCGCGCCCGGGCCAATCCGCGCGAGCTTGCCGGGAAGCTCGCCGCCGCCATGGAACTCGAGGGCCTTGCCTCAGAGCCCGAGATCGCAGGGGCCGGATTTTTGAATTTCCGCATCTCCCGGCAGGCGCTGGAAAATTTCGTTGCCTCCATGCTGGACGACCCCCGGCTCGGCCTCGCGCCAACCACCGCTCCCCGCCGGATTGTCCTCGATTTCAGCTCGCCGAATGTCGCCAAGCCGATGCATGTCGGTCATATCCGCAGCACGATCCTCGGAGACTGTCTGGCCCGCATCGCACGATTTGTGGGACATGAGGTGATCACCGACAACCACATCGGCGACTGGGGAACCCAGTTTGGAAAAGTCATCTACGGATGGAAGCACCTCCTGAACCGCGAAGCCCTGAAAGAGGATCCGATCGCGGAACTGGTGCGGCTCTACCGTGAGGTCAACACCCTCGAGATCGCGGATGAAGCCGTCGCCCGCACGGCCCGCGAGGAGTTGGTGAAACTTCAGGCCGGGGATCCGGAAAACCTCGCGATCTGGAAGGAATGCGTCGAACTCTCGTGGTCGGCATTCGAACGTCTCTACGACCTGCTCGACGTGCACTTTGACGAGCGCCTCGGCGAGAGCGCCTACAACGACGCCCTTGCCCCGCTCTGCGACCGGTTGGAGAAACAAGGCCTCGCCGAACCAAGCGACGGAGCGCTTTGCGTTTTCTTCCGGGAAGTTCCGGCCCTGACGGACAAGCCAGCCATCGTGCGGAAGGCAGACGGCGGATTCCTCTACGCGACCACCGATCTGGCCACGATTGAATACCGGGAGGCCCGGTGGAAGCCCGACGAGATCTGGTACGTCGTCGGGGCACCCCAGGCGCTTCATTTCCAGCAGGTCTTTGAGATTGCCCGCCTCATGGGCGTCAAAGTCGCGCCGCGTCATGTCCCATTCGGCAGCATCCTTGGTGAGAACCGGAAAATCATGAAGACCCGCTCCGGCGAAAATGTGGGCCTTGCCGAGGTCCTCGCCGAAGCCCTGGAACGAGCGGAAACCCTCGTTGCCACCAAGAACCCCGAACTGCCCGTTGACGAACGCCGCGGGATCGCCCGGGTGGTCGGGGTGGGTGCCGTGAAATACGCGGAGCTCTCACAGCACCGCATGACTGATTACGTCTTCTCGTGGGACAAGATGCTCGCCTTCCAAGGCAATACAGCCCCCTACCTGCAGAACGCCT
The DNA here is from genome assembly GCA_041737265.1 of Terrimicrobiaceae bacterium. Classification (GTDB taxonomy): domain Bacteria; phylum Verrucomicrobiota; class Verrucomicrobiia; order Chthoniobacterales; family Terrimicrobiaceae; genus JBGSSC01. Next base: position 2,299 of record JBGSSC010000312.1, read on the forward strand.
ACGTCCGGATCCGCTCCATCTTCCGCAAGGCAGGGGATGAATCCTTCGGTCCGATTTCTCTCGCGGAGCCCACCGAGCGGACCCTCGCTGCAAAGCTGGCCTCGTACCCCGAGGTGGTCCCGCTCGTGCTCGAGGACTTTCGCCCCAACCTTCTGGCCAATTACCTCTTCGAACTCGCAGAAACCTTCCACTCCTTCTACGAGGCCTGCCCGGTGCTGAAAGCCGATGCCGCCACCCGCTCCTCACGCCTCGCCCTCTGCTCCCTGGCATAAAAAGTGCTCGAACACGGCCTCGGACTCCTCGGCATCCGCTGCCCCGATCGGATGTGAAACCCGGAGCCGCCGTCGTGAGACGGTGGCCTCCCGCCACTCCGACGAATCCTTTCCTCCACGCCCTCACAGGCGCGGCTACAGTTCGTCAGAAAGCGCAATAAAGTCGCCCGGCCGAAGACAACTCCTGGGAACGTGCAAGGAATTTGCCAAAGGACCTGAGTTGGCGGAGGGTGCCCGCATGCATCATTCAGACCACACGCGGTTCCGTCCGGCGGCTGAGCGGGGAACCACCGATCTCGGCTGGCTGCAAAGCCGCCACAGCTTCTCTTTCGGGGGATATTCCGATCCGGAACACGTGGGCTTCCGGTCGCTCCGGGTAATCAACGACGACCGCGTGGCCGGAGGCATGGGTTTCGGAATGCACCCCCACCGCGACATGGAAATCCTCAGCTATGTGGTCTCCGGTGCACTCACCCACAAAGACAGCCTCGGCAACGAAGAAACGGTGAAGGCCGGCGGCATCCAATACATGAGCGCCGGAAGCGGCGTGCGCCACAGCGAGTTCAATGCCTCCCCTTCGGAGGCGGTCCACTTTTTGCAGATCTGGATCACTCCCGACGAACGCAATGCCGCTCCCCGCTACGCCGAGTGGAGACCATCAACGGATCAGGGGCTCATCCTCGCTGCATCCGCCGACGGCCGGGAAAACAGCCTGGCGATCCGCCAGCAGGCCGACGTCTACCTCGGCCGTATGAGCGCCGGAGAAAACCGGGTTCACCAACCCCGGGGCGGTACCTGGATCCAAATTATCGAGGGAGGGCTCACAGTGAACTCACAAGATCTCGCAGCAGGGGACGGCATCAGCTTCGACCAATCGGCTGCCATCTCCCTCTCAGCCGGTGGTCCCGTGCAATTTCTCCTCTTCGATTTGGAGTAGATCGACCTCATGCCGCTGCCGCCGTCGAAAGACGGATGGCCTCAGCCATCCCCCGGGGTCTCTCCCTCCATTTTGCGAAGCAAAATCCTCTGATCCGGCTGCGCTGGCGGTTG
>JBGSSC010000322.1:0-1889 GCA_041737265.1 Terrimicrobiaceae bacterium
ACCGCGGTGCAAACCCTGCGGTGAGGGAAGACTTTTTACCGCTGATGGAGGAAATCGACCGGGCTTCGAAGGGCATGCAATGAGCGGATTCCGGCCGATCGCAATCACCGGTATCGGGTGCCGGTTTCCCGGTGGAGCTGATACGCCTTCCGCTTTTTGGAAGTTGCTGAAAACGGGGACGGACGCAATTACGGAGATCCCGCCGGATCGCTGGAATCCGGCTGCGTTTTATGACCCTCGTCCCGGTCAGCCCGGGAAGTCGGTCGCGCAACGGGGAGGATTCATTGAGGGGATTGACCGCTTCGACGCCGGCTTTTTCGGGATCTCCCCGCGCGAGGCCGCATTCATCGATCCACAACACCGGTTGTTGCTGGAAACGGCATGGGAGGCGCTTGAAGACGCCGGGGAAGCCCGGATCGCACCAATCGCACCCATCGGCGTCTTCGTCGGGATCTCGACCAACGACTACGCGAACCTGAGCATTGCACCCGACGATCTCGATGCACTCGGCGGATGGTCCGCCACGGGCAGCGTTGCCAGTATTGCCGCAAACAGGATTTCCTATTGTCTGGATCTGAGCGGGCCGAGTTTTGCGGTGGATACCGCCTGCTCTTCGGCGCTGGTCGCATTGCATTTGGCTTGCGAGAGCCTCGGTAGGGGGGAATGCCACATGGCGCTCGCGGGCGGGGTGAATGCGTTGCTGTTTCCGGCGCCCTTCATAAGTTTCAGCCGGAGCGGGATGCTCTCACCCGATGGTCGCTGCATGGCTTTCGATGCGCGGGCCAATGGATTTGTGCGAGCCGAAGGGGCGGGTGTGGTTCTGCTCAAGCCGCTGGAGGATGCGCTCTCCGACGGGGATCTGATTTATGCAGTCGTTCGGGCGACCGCAGTGAACCAGGACGGTCGCACGCCGGGGATGATGATGCCATCGCAGGCCGCGCAGGCCGGCTTGCTCAGGGAAGTTTGCAGGCGGGCGGGAGTGAATCCCGGTGAGGTCCAATATGTCGAGGCCCATGGAACCGGAACCCCGATCGGCGATCCGATCGAGGCGGCTGCACTCGGGGAAGTGTTTGGCAAGGGCCGTCCGGTTCATGCGCCCTGCCTGATCGGGTCGGTGAAGACGAACATCGGCCACTTGGAAGCCGGTGCCGGAATCGCGGGGCTGATCAAAACGGCGTTATCTCTTTCTCATGGGGAAATTCCACCGAGCCTGAATTTTGAATCACCCAATCCCGCAATCGATTTCACCGGGCTGGGACTGCGGGTTGTAACTTCCTGCGAGACATTCCCGACAGGTAAGAGTCTCCCGATTGCCGGAGTGAATTCTTTCGGCTTCGGAGGCACCAATGCCCATGCGCTTCTTGAGGCGCCACCGTTCCGTCCCACTCCGCCGGTGGAGTCCGGGCCCGACGGTGTCCTGCTTCCACTTTCCGCGAAATCCCCTTTGGCCCTGAGGGACCTCGCCGCGAAGTTTGCTGCCTGTCTCGAACGCGGGGATCCCATGCAGGACCTTGCGTTCACCGCCGGCAGCCGCCGCATTCACCATTCTTTCCGCCTGGGTGTGGCGGCCTCGGATCGCGCAGATCTGGATGCAAAGTTGCGTGCTGCCGGAAACGGCGAAAATGCTTCCCCGGTGCCATCCACCCCTTTCGTTCCACCGGTTTTTGTTTTTTGCGGTCAGGGACCGCAGTGGTGGGGGATGGGACGCGAGTTGATCGAAACCGAAGAAGTTTTCCGCTCGGTGATGGAAGGTTTCGACCGGGTGTTCAAACGTCTCGGAAAGTGGTCCTTGCTCGCCGAGCTCAGCCGGGATGAGAAGGCTTCCCGGCTGAATGAAACGGCGATTGCACAGCCTGCAATTTTCGCACTGCAGATGGCACTGGTGGCGC
>JBGSSC010000324.1:0-3133 GCA_041737265.1 Terrimicrobiaceae bacterium
CTTGCCTCCCAGAAGTTGCCAAACAGGAACCCCCCACGCCTTGCCCGCGAGATCCCATAGTGCCACCTCAATGCCGCAAACTCCGCCCGCCTGGCGGGAATGCCCCCCAAACTGTTTGATGCGATTGAAGATGCGTTCCACATTGCACGGATTCTCGCCCAGAATGCGGCTTTTGAGCATGGCCGCGTAGGTGCGGCTCGAGGCGTCGCGGACTTCCCCGTAACCAATGATCCCTTGGTTGGTGTAGAGCTTCATGAGCGTGCAGCGCTTCGGCGCTCCGTCGATATCTGCGAAGCGGATATCAGTAATCTTCAGAGTCGAGGGATCGATGCCCGGGTTCATCTATCTAGAAATATCCCCCTTTGTTTGTGATTTCCTGAATGCTCTGCCCTTCGGCAACCCATCCAAAAATCTTCTTCTCATTGGTTTTTATTTCTTCGGCACGAACAAGCACCTCGCAGGCAATCGCTCGCGGTACGACAAGCACTCCGTCGATGTCGCCCAGAACCACATCCCCCGGCTTGATATCCACGTCCCCGATTTTGATCGGGATCTGAAAATGGGTAATAAGGCATCGGCCCAAGGATCCATTGGAAATACGGTATTTGTAGAATATCGGGAAATCTTTCTCCAGGATCTGGTGCGTATCGCGAATGCCACCATCGATACAGGCTGCTTTGACTTTGAGACCTTTGGCCGTTGCGGTCATCACCCCGCCCCACAATGTGGCCTTCTCATCCTTGCTGGTATCCCACACAACAAAGGCATCCTCTTTCAGCTCGGTAAGCATTTCCGTGCGGAAGGCCATTTCCCCGCTGATTTTCACATTGGGAGAGCTTTTCACCGTGAAGGCAAAGCCTGCCACCGTGCGGTATTCCCGTAGCGGTAGAATGTGGCCTGGCAGGGCCTGATCGAGCAGGCAGAACTCCCTCAGGACATCATTGACGGCTCCGGTGTAAAGTTGTTCGAAACGGGTCAACAGTTCTTTCTCTGGAATGGTGAACGTGCATTGGGTGACTTCCTCCCGGGACTGCATGAGCTTCTCAAGATTCATCAACCCGACTTCTTTCTTATAGGTATCAATCGACATGGTGTGCCTTTCTTTGGTTTGTGCTGTTGTTAAAGTTTGTCATCAGGGAAGCCCCAGGCCTCCATCGACAGTGAGGTTCTGCCCGGTGATGTAGCGGCCTTCCTCAGAGCAGAGAAGCAGGGCGGCTCCCGCACAATCCCTTGGTTCTCCAAAGTAACCTGCTGGCACAGCCTCTTTGACCTTGTCCGCATAGGCAGGATCGGAAAGCACCTCTGAATTGCGATCCGTCAGGATGACTCCGGGAGCCAGGTTGTTGACGGTGATCCCATCTGCGGCCAACTGCTTAGCCAAACTCAACACCATGTTCATCTGAGCCGCCTTGGACGCGGAATAAACAAGCATGTCCGGGTGCGGGCGAACTTGCTGGACGCTTCCAACCGTTAGTATTCGTCCCCACTGTTTCTCCCGCATGGGTGGAACCAGAGTTTGAATAATCTCCAGCGAAGCCTGAAAATTGGCACGCATCTGGGAGCTGAACTCCTCCGGAGTGATATTCTCCCAGGCTGCCCGGATCTGCATGGAAGCATTCAGCACGAGGATATCGACAGGTCCGGGTCCGGCCAGAACTGCCTGCGCCAAGCACTTCCCTCCCCCATCGACCGATAAATCTCCCGCGAGGCTTTCTGGCTCCACCCCCAGGCTCTTTGCTTCATTTACGGCAGACTTCAAGAGCTCGCCTCCAGAGACACCGTGCGCGACAACGTCTGCGCCCGCACGGGCCAGACACAGGAGAATTTCCCTGCCGATACCCCTGCTGGAGCCGGTGACCAGAGCTCTGCGACCTTTTAGGGAGAACATTTCCACGCACAGTGGACTCCTTAGGGCTCAGAGATCAAACACTATTTGACATCAATTTTATCGCATTTGAGAATAGGCGCATGCCGATCAGTAAAACAATCCCCATCCTCAACCGCGCCGTGTCGCTCATGAACACTGTTGCAGAGCACCCGGGCGGGCTCTCCGCGAAGCAGATCTACATGCGACTCAATATCCCGCCAGCGACTTGCTACCGGATCCTGCGCACGCTGGTCCTTCACCTCTGGCTGGAGGAAGGGCCGGGTGGACTCTATCGTCCGGGACTCGGCCTGGGCCGTCTCGCGCAGCCCCTGCGTGCTTTTGAGGAGCGGCTGGACCTGCTGAAGCCTTCCATCGAAGCGTTGGTAAAAAAGACCGGCCTATCGGCAAAGATCAGTGTGCTCGAAGGAAACTCGGCCCTCGCGGTTGCGAGGTTCGAATCCGACCGTCCAAACAATATCACCACCCCGGTCGGCACACGCCTCGCTTTGGCGGGAGCGGGTTCCGCCGGCGTCATACTCCTGTCCCTGATGCCCGCCGAGGATGCATCCCACGCGATCAAGGAACTGGAACCCGAACAGCGGCTCGCCCTGCTGCGTGAAGCAGAGGCCGCCCGTCGGGCAGGACTGGCCCGTTCTTACGGAAGCCACGAACCCACGATTTACGCCGTTTCGGTTTCCCTGGCTATGGATCGGCCCGCCGCACTCAGCCTGGTTGGATGGCCCGAAGATTTCTCCACCAAGGAAAAAAGCAACCGAAGGGAGAAAGCGATCGCCCGATTCCGGGACTCTCATTGACCGGAGGAGTCAAGGTTCCGCAGCAACCCGGAACGCACGCATATTTTCCAGAGTCGTGTCGGGCGGCACCTCGCATCCTGCCGAAACGATCACCCGCCCGCCTCCCTCGCTGTGGGAATTCCGGACACTCTTCAGAATATCCTCCGGTGAGCTGTTCTGGATGATGCCCACAGGATCGCTTTTTCCTGAAAAAACCTGAGTTGGACTCAGGCATGGGAAGAAGCGGGCCATGTCGGGCACGAGATGATCGACGTCGATGATGTCTGCGCCCGTCGCGATCATGTCTTTCATGATGGGGGCAGTGTTGCCACAGATGTGCAGTTTCGCTTTGGCCCCGAGGCTGTGGATATGGTCCACCAGTCGTTTTTCTCGATGAAATGCCAGGGCCTTATATGGATCAGGCCCGATCTGGGAGCAGAAGGCATCGCCGATCCCGATGCAGTGTGCACCG
>JBGSSC010000348.1:0-3121 GCA_041737265.1 Terrimicrobiaceae bacterium
CCTTTCCATCCTTCTTCTGCGGCTTTGGTGAATTCCGGATCTTCTCTCAAGGCGGCGAGGTAGGCGTTTGCACCGATCATACCCATGCTCAATCCCGGGACGGGATCGTAGCGATGGTGGGGGTTCGGTGAGTAATAGTAGGACAAGCCGGGGTTCGAGGCCTGCCACTCCCGATCGAGCATTTCTTCACCCGTTGCGATTGTTATCGCGGCAAGAAGTTCCATGGCCTCCGGGTCATCGGTCACCTCGTGATAGTTCCGCAGGCCGGTTGCAAGAATGCCTGTCATGAAGGGCACAATGCCGGGATGAGTCACGCTGCTGTGGATTTGTTGATAGGCCCCGCGTCTTGGGTCGGTGAATTTCTTTGCCGTGTCGACCATTTGACGCGCGTATTTGGCGTATCGGGGATCTCCGGTTTCTGCGTAGGCACGGGAAAGGGCGACGAGAACCCAGCCCTGGTGGCGGGCAGAACCAGACCTCGCATGGTCGTTCATCTCCGGATTTTTAAGAAGGAAGTCGGCAATGCCGATCCCGATCTTCTTGCCGTCGGGATCTCCGGTCATCTGCCAGTGATCAAACGCAGGGTGCGGGTTCTGGGAGCGTACCGAAAAGTCCGCATTGCTGAAGTCGGGCTCGAAGGCCCGACCGCCGGTGGCTGTCTTTGTGCTGTAGTAGGAATACATTCCTCCGAGATTTTTCTCGTCCGGGGACCAGTGACAGATGAGGAGATCCATCAGGTGACGCACCGATCGTTCCGCGCGGTCGATCCATTTGCGTTGGCCGGTCATGGCGTAGAGGGCGTACATCGTATGAAGTGAATTCCAATAGAAGCTGGAGGAAAAGCCGGGGTAGTTTCCGAAGGCACGGATTCCGGTCTTAACCTTCGCGAAGTATTCTTCAACTCCTGCATTCAAAAGCTCATCGAGCAGCTCGCGATCCTCCACCGGGTCGATCTTTGCAATCGGACCCCATACTCCCGAGGCCCGGATCAGAGACGCGACTCCCAGACCGGGGGGGCGATCGACAAGCATTGCGAACTTTCTGGCGGCAGCCTCCGAAACCTCCCCGGGGGTTACGGCCAGCCAGATCTCATGGGTTTTGGCCTCACCGGGATGAGTTTGATAATGGGGGGTTTCCTTGTCGCCTGGACGGAACAACTGGAGATCAACGAGACCGGGTCCGACCTCGATGGCATTCGGTCTCAACTGTCTGAAATAGCGGATTGCGCCCGTAAGGAACGGCTTCCCTCCCCCTGTTGTGAACCAGCCATCCCCTGCAAGCCCCTTGTCGCCAGCCGGAAGTGAGAGCTTCCAACCGAAAGCCGAAGCGCGGAAGGGATCATCCTTGGATTCGTTGTAAACGGTAGAAAGCATGCGCACATACGGGACTCCAGAGAAAAGGGTTGCCCGCAGCCGGCAACGCCCGAATCGACGACCCGAATCCGATGTCAAATCCCCCTGGATCTCGATGGTTGCACGCTCGGGAAGTTCCTCGACAACTTCAGGAGCGCTCCACCGTGCTTTGAAGGATTCTGACTCCCCTTCGAAATAAAATTGGAATTGCCCGACCACGACCTGGGACCCGGAGAGCAGGCGAAAAACGGATTCCCGGCTGCCCGCTTCCAGCTTGACGAGGCCATTCTCCACTTCGACTCCCCCGCCGGCTGACTTCAATACCTGCACGGGTGATTTGGTGATCGGCAGGGTCTTTGATGAGTCTACGCGGAAAGGGCCTTTGAATCCGGGTTGAAGGTCCACCTGCACCAGCCCCCATTTCAACGTACCGTCGGGCCACGTACTGAGGGGACGCACGGGAAAATCCCCACCGGATCCTGAGGCCACCACAAGGGCATCCCCCGGAAATCGCCCTTTGGGAAATGGAATTCCAGACACCATGGGCCATGACCAACCGGAATGCACCAGATCCGCATTCTCAGCTTCGATCGCACCGGCCTCCCACGGTTCGCTTGGCTGCGGACGCGTCAAGCCCTTCAGGCCGGGGAGACTCAAAGATGGCTGCGGAGGCAGAGAGCTGGATTCAGGTCCGCTTTGGATTGTAAAATCTCCCCAGTAACTTTGGGTCTGGTTCCAGTCCTGACGGGGTTTGAATGCCTTTTGCGGCGGAGCTTTGACGATGTCGCCCGGCAGAACGGTACTGCTGTCGACGGCCTCGAAAAGTCCCGCCTCCAGCACAAACTCCTTGGAGAGTGGCACATGGTTAGTGATGTCGACCACCTTCCACTTGGAGTCGTTTGGCCGGGAAGTATCTTCTGACCACACGACCGACCCGTTAATACGGACCTGTTGGAAGCGATGGCCAACCCGCTGATCGACCATCATGTAGCCCTTGTCCGACGAAGGCGGCGTGTTGTTGTCCGTCACATAGAAGAGCAGGCGATGAGGAGGGGCGGCGTTCTCGCCAATCACCACTTTCGCGCGAAAAAAGCCGTAGTCGCCCTCTTTCGCCGGGGCGAGGGGATGGTCGACCTGGAGCAGGTCCCGACGATCTTTCCGCCCGACAAAGTTGCCTTCGGATGTAAACTCAAAATCCGCAGGCGGCAACCGGAGGAGATTTTCCTCACCCATCACCAAGGGACTCCAGAGCCCGAGCATCAAGAGGACCGCGATGGCCGACTTGTGAATACTGGGGCTAAGGCCATTATTGATCACTCGACCGTAATCTCAAAATCATCCATCGCACGGAACCCGCGGTCGTAACGCAAGTTTTGAAAACCCGCATAGATGTGTTCGGCGGAGTAAAGAGATTCCATGGTGATTTCCGGCTCATTGACCCGCACCACCTCGACCGGCTCCTCCTCGCCGCTCTCTCCAAGATCATAAAATCCAATATCCGCTTCCCAAAGGCCGGCAGTCGGCAACTTGGTGAAGCGCACTTTCATCTGGCACCAATGCCCCTTCAGAGCGTCCGAGTCCCACCACGAACTGCCCGCAAAGACCTGTCCTTTGTCCGCCGAACCTGTCCCCCCTGTCGCCAACGACAGAACCGTGCGTTCGTCCCCCGGCGACTGGCTCACGTTGTAGAGGAAGACGGACAGCACGGAATTCGGCTCGGTCTCGAGTGGCGACAAATCCGGGTTCGCCGTGAGGTAAACTCCCGCGTT
>JBGSSC010000360.1:0-5740 GCA_041737265.1 Terrimicrobiaceae bacterium
CCGGTGTCATTTTTCATTGGCGCAACACGATTGCTCCCCGGGTTCCCGGAAGGCTGCTGATCCGGAGGCTGCCTTGGATTTTGAATGGCTTCTCCTGGCGAAAGAAAGTACAGGTAATCTCAAAGAATTCCGGCGCGTGCCCGGACTGAAAGTTTTGGGTTACCGCTTAAGTTCTTCTGCCACATGATCGCGGGTTTGCAGTGATGACAATCCGACACATTTATATCTCCCCCGTCCACAATTTCAACGGCCACCATGGCGGTCCGCCGGGGGATCATCCGATTCAGGAAGTCCCGAGTGTCCGGTGCATGGCAGGGCATGGATTGGTCGGAGACCGGTATTTCGATTACAAGCCGGATTACAAAGGGCAGGTCACCTTCTTCGAATGGGAAAATCTCCTGTCGATGTGGGAAGCGCTTCGTGTTCCGCCGGCTGAGCGCGACACCTCCGCCACCCGTCGCAACGTCATCGTCGAAGGGATGGATCTGAACGCGCTCATCGGGCAGGAGTTCTGCCTCCAGGGCATTCGCTTTCTGGGCACCGAAGAATGCAAGCCCTGCAACTGGATGAATGGAGCGATTCATCCGGGTGCCAGGGCCTGGATGGAAGGGCGCGGGGGCCTGCGTGCAAGAATTCTTAGCGATGGGGTGCTTTGTTTGGATGCGACCCGGACGCTGGCGGCATCCTGATGGAGTCAGCATTTTATCCTCTGGCTTTTTTCGTGGCCGCCTTGCTTTACAGCACGGTGGGGCATGGCGGAGCTTCCGCGTACCTGGCCGTGATGGCTTTGTCGGGTTTTGCGTTCGAGATGATGCGTCCCTGCGCGCTTTGGATGAATGTTGTTGTTTCACTTGTGGCAGCCGGAATGTTTTTTCGGGCCGGGCACTTTCGCTGGGGGCTTTTCTGGCCTTTCGCGGTTACGGCCATTCCCATGGCCGGGATCGGTGGCGGCCTCAAGTTGTCGATGCCCGCGTTTCACTTTCTTGTGGCGGCAGCGTTGCTTGTCGCGGGTCTTCGCTTTTTCCTTCCGGTCGCGCAACGCGAGCCACGTCGGCTGGATTGGCCTATGGCACTGGTGACCGGTGCCATGCTCGGGCTGCTCTCCGGCCTGGTCGGCGTCGGAGGCGGCATTTTCCTCACCCCGCTGCTATTGCTTGTTGGCTGGGCGAACCCGAAGGAGGCTTCGGCGGTGTCCGCTCCTTTCATTTTGGTCAATTCGGTGGCGGGACTGGCAGGCATGACACTGGCCGGCCATCCGGTTCCGCTGCCGGGGGACTTTCCGATCTGGCTTGTCGCGGCATTGCTGGGAGGTCTTTTGGGCTCTGCATGGGGAAGCCGGATTGCCCGACCCGCGTGGCTGTGTCCTGCGCTGGGGCTTGTTTTGCTGGTTGCTGCTGCGAAGTTCGCATTGACTGCACTCCCATGACCGATCCCTTTGGCAGAACGATTGATTATTTGCGCGTTTCGGTGACTGACCGCTGCAACGAGCGCTGCCTGTATTGTATGCCCGAAGGCTACAAGGGTTGGGCGCAACAGGACGATCATCTCACGGCGGAGGAAATTCTGCGGGTCGTCGAAGCGGCCACGCGACTGGGCTTCCGGAAGTTCCGTGTCACGGGCGGCGAGCCCCTTGTGCGGCGGGATATTATTCCGATTCTTGAAGGAATGTGGGCCTTGCCCGGAGTGGAGACGCTGGGCTTGTCCACCAACGGCACGCGGTTGGTCCAAGCGGCGGCAGCGCTCAAGCAGGCGGGCGTGCGGTCGGTCAATGTCTCCCTCGATGCGCTGAACCCTGCGCTTTATCGACGAATCACCGGCGGTGACTTGCAAGCCGTGCTCGACGGAATTGAGGCCGCGCGGCGCCAGCATTTTGAAGTCATCAAAATCAACTGTGTCCTGATGCGTGGGGTGAACGAATCCGAATACGAGCCGCTGATCCGCTTTGCTTCGGAGCGAGGGATGCCGCTTCGTTTCATCGAGCTCATGCCGCTCTCCCGGACCGATGTGCTCGACGAATCAAACTTTCTCCCGGTGCAGGAACTCATTGGGCGGCTCTCGCGAAAAGGCCGGTTGGTGGAACTCCCCCGCTACCAGATCGGCCACGGCCCGGCGCGCTACTACGATTATGATGCCGCTGGGCTGATCGCCCCGGCCAAACTCGGCTTTATCGGAGCCATCACGTCGCCCCATTTTTGCGAAACTTGCAACAAGCTGCGCCTCACCGCCGATGGCAAGCTGCGCCCGTGCCTGGGCCGGACCGGAGAGATCGACCTGCTTGCTTCCGTGCGCGCCGGGCAGGATCCGGTTGATGCTTTGAGCCAGGCAATTGCGGGCAAGCCCGAAAACCATGAATTTTTGGAAAACTACCAACCCAACCGGCCGATGACTGCCATTGGCGGCTGAATGGCGATGCGGATCCTTTATTTTTCCCGGGCTGCCGAGCTCGCAGGGTTCCGCGAAGAAACGTTGGCCTGCACAAAGCCGCTCTCCGTGGAAGCGTTCTGGCAGGACTTGCTGGCTCGTCACCCGCAACTGATCCCCTTGCGCTCCGCATGCCGCCTTGCCGTCAACCAAACTTACGCCACCTCCGAAACGATGATCCCTCCCGATGCCGAGGTGGCCCTTATTCCTCCTGTTTCCGGCGGATGAATGCTGAAGTCCATATTGGCGACAAACCGCTCGTTCTCTCCCGGCGTTCGATTCCCGGGTGTGGGGCGGTCGCTCACTTTGAGGGCATTGTGCGCGGGGAGGAGGACGGTCGGGAAATCGCCGGGCTGGAATACGAGGCCTACCAGCCTATGGCGGAGGAGGTCATCCGCGGCATTGTTGAAGCATTGGGCGAGCATTTTCCCTGCGAAGCGGTGAGGGTACACCACCGGATCGGGTTTGTGCCGGTGGGTGAAGCCGCCATTGTCGTGGATGTGCATGCCCGCCATCGCGGTGAGGCCTTCGCCCTGCTCACGGAATTCATGAACCGCCTCAAGCAGGAAGTGCCCATTTGGAAAGTCGGAACACGGTGAAAGAAATCGAAGAAACGAGGGATCTCATTGCCGCGCTTGTCCAGGCCTCGCCCGCGAAGCTGGTCCCCTTGGCTGACGCGTGCGGACGGGTTTTGGCAGAGGCCGTCCTGGCGCCGATGGATTTTCCAGCCTTCGATCACAGCGCCATGGATGGATACGCACTTTCCAGCGACTCCTCCGGGCCGCATATCATCGTTGGGGAGGTGGCCGCGGGTGGGGCAGCCACCTGCACTCTGCTTCCTGGACAAGCCATGCGGATCTTTACCGGCGCTCCCGTTCCACAGGGAACTCTCTGTGTGGTTCGTCAGGAGGATTGCGCGGTAACGAACGGCAAGTTTTCGTCAGAGGTACCGTTGCAACCGGGAGACAATATCCGGCGGCGGGGTGCGGTATTTTGTCGGGGACAAGAATTAATGCTGCCAGGAACCCGTCTCACGGCCGGAGCCATTGGGTTGCTGGCCTCATGTGGGTGCAGCAAAGTGCATGTCCGGTGTCCCGTCCGGGTTCTTCACATCGTAACGGGAACCGAGTTGGTTTCCCCCACCGACCCGCTTGGACCGGGGAAAATTTACGACAGCAACGGCCCCATGATTTCGGCTCTTCTGGCCGGCCGGGGCATTTGTTGTGAAAGCATCCGCATCGCCGACGATGCGGGGCTGCTGGGACGCACCGTCGCGGAGTTTTCCGGGGATCTGCTCCTGATTTCCGGCGGCTCAGGACCCGGAGATTACGACCACACCACGGACGCTCTCGAAAAAAATGGCTACCGTCTCCATGTCACGCGGGTGAACAGCCGTCCCGGCAAGCCGATGCTTTTCGCAACGAAGGGACGGCAGGTGGCCTTTGGATTGCCGGGCAATCCGTTGTCGCACTGGGTCTGCTTCCATGTTTTTGTGGCAGGGGCTTTGGCCGCGTTTGAAGCACTTCCCCCTGCCGGCTTAGTGGGCGCGAAGTGTAAAAACTGGAGGTCTCTTCCCGGCGACGGCCGCCGCACGTGGACCCCTGCCGTGCACGCTTTTGAAGACACCCGGCTCATGGTGAGCCCTCTTGCGTGGCAACATTCCGGGGACTTGTTGCCATTGGCCCGTGCAACGGCAATTCTGCTCGATGAACCCGACCCGACCGACGGAACCATCGCCGCACTGCTTTTGGAATAACGCATGAAACTCAGCCACCTCGATGAAAAAGGTGCCGCCCACATGGTGGATGTCGGCAGCAAACCGGTGCAGCAACGCGATGCCACTGCCTCCGCAACCCTGTGGTGCGCAGAGGCGACCATCCAGCTCCTCCGTGATCAAGCCCTGCCAAAAGGGGATGTCCTTGCTGTCGCCCGCATCGCCGGCATCCAGGCTGCCAAGAAAACTTCGGACCTTATTCCCCTTTGCCACCTCCTGCCCTTGGATCAAGTCGGGGTCGAGTTTGACGTGTGCAGCGACCACATCGCAGTCACGGCATCCGCCCGCACAACATCCAAAACCGGGGTAGAAATGGAGGCTCTCACCGCCGCCAGCGTCGCAGCGCTTACACTCTTTGACATGATGAAAGCAGTGGATAAGTCCATGCGCATCGGGGACATCCGCGTTTTGACCAAAACCAAAAAATGAAAATCGGACGGGTGACACTCAGCGACCGCGCGTCGGCCGGAATCTATGAAGACCTCTCCGGCCCCGAGATCGAGCGGGTCGTTCGCGAGAAGCTCGACCCGGAGGCAATATTTCTCGTGCGGCTCCTGCCTGACGACCGCGATGCCATCGAGTCTGCTCTCCGCGAGTTGGTTGACACCTGCGATTGCGACCTTGTCATTACCACCGGCGGCACCGGCCCCATGCCTCGGGACGTGACCCCCGAAGCCACCCGGGCAATTCTGGAGAAGGAGCTTCCCGGTTTCGGTGAGACGATGCGCGCATCAAGTTTCCCGAAAGTTCCCACGGCCATCCTTTCCCGCGCCACGGCCGGCGTGAGAAAGACCTGCCTCGTGATCAATCTCCCCGGCAACCCGCGTGCCATCGCCGAATGCCTGCTCCCCCTCCGCGAAGCCATCCTCGACTGCATCGGGCACCTTCGGCCATGAAGAATCCTGGGCGTTGATCGGTCTGTATCCTCCGGAAAAAATGCGACGGGGATACCTGATCCCAAGCCCGAATTCTGGCGGCGGAATCCGAACCGGCCGGGCACAGCGATGGAAGTAGCCCACCCCTGAGGAGCCGGATGGAATCTGCTCGTGGATAGTTGAGTGGATTGGCACATATCGCAATGGTTCGTCCCGCGATAGCGCTGCCAAGTGGACCTCACGTGCGGGGATTCCACGCTGCTGAAAGGCCGGAAGCCGTTCGATGGGATCTTCACCGATCCCCCGTATTTCCGAAACGTCCAATACGCGGAGCTGATGGATTTCTGCTACGTCTGGCTGCGGATGCTTGTCGGTGCCGCACATGCGGAATTTGCCAGTCCGTCCACCCGGAATGTCGGCGAGTTGACCGGCAACATCAATATGGGCCGCGACCTCACCCATTTCACCGAGGGGATTGCTCACGCCAGAAAATGGAAAGAGGGAAGAACTTGTATCTGGGGGGCTCGAGCCCCCAGATAAAATAAGCCGCCGGGGGAGAAGATCGTTCAGGACTTGAACCATCGAGTTCGTGGGTCAGCTCGATCCTCCCCCGTCGCATGTTTCTAACTTGAACAGTTGCCGGAATCTCCTGAGTTCGCATGGCAAGTCG
>JBGSSC010000372.1:0-6916 GCA_041737265.1 Terrimicrobiaceae bacterium
GGACTTGCAGCCATCCGTCATTTTGCAGGCGGGTGCCGGAGGGTCGGGTTTCACTAACGGGGGTAACGGCGGCAGCATCAGCGGGCTCCTTGTCAGTTACGCGGAAGGGACCACCTTGCTGGCTGCGGATATTGATCTTTATGCCGCCAATGGAGGGACCGGGCTTTCTGGATCCGGTGGGGCGGGCGGAAGCCTTTCGGGGATGAAGGTCGAGACCGGGCGTGGATTCTACGCCGGCGATGGAGGATTCGGATATCGCGGAGGTGCTGGAGGTATGATCGATGGGACTTCCGGCGTGAGCGGCTACACGACATACAACGGGAGTGTCCAGCTCCTCGGTGGTTTCGGTGGTCTGGGCATCGCTGCCGGTGGTCAGGGAGGGGGAATCTCCGGGTTTGCGGCAGAGTTCCCCAGGCTTATTGGCGGAGTCGGCGGTGAACTGCTGTATTATGCCGGAGACGGCGGCTATGCCTTGGCCGGGCCGGGCGGTAATGGCGGGTCAATTCTCAAATCCAGCCCGATCAGCACCAACAACAATCTGGTGGGTCCCATTGTCATGCGTGCTGGTGACGCCGGCGACGGCCTGATTGGTGGTGCCGGCGGGAACATCTCCGAGTTTTCCAATCTATCGACGGTTTCAAGCCCGGCGACGGTGGTTTCCGTGCTTGCCGGAAATGGCGGAACGGGTGTTTCCGGTAATGGGGGTTCTGGAGGATCAGTTTCCTCCTTAGTTGCCTCCGGCGCTGGCATTGCGAGCTTCTATAATCCTGTGACCGGCCAATTCGAAGACTACCAATACAACCGAATCATTGCAGGCGACGGTGGCACGAGTTTTGGAGGAAATGGTGGAGTGGGAGGCTCGCTCAACAATGTAAACACAACCGCGAATTCTTCTGCCACCGCTGTCGCTGCCGGTGCTGGAGGAGACGGCCTGAAGCGAGGGGGCGATGGTGGCTCCATCGTGGGGACCAGCGCGGATTCCGCCGCGGGAACAGCCGCGAAAATTGTCGTTTGGGCCGGTTCGGGAGGGAACGCATTTGCGGCCCTCGCCACTGCTTCCAATGTGGGAACACCGGGCGAACTTGCTGCAGTGCTGCAGCTTCGAGCCTTCGGCGGAACGAACGGAGTCGGTGGCAATGGCGGATCCATTACGAATTTTACCCAGCCGAAAACAGTGAACGCCGCGGTGGATCTCATCGCGGGCAATGGCGGGTCAACAATGAACTATGGTTTCCCGGCTAATTTCACCACTGGCGTCGGCCGCGGTGGCTCGCTAACCGGCATCACCCTCGCGGGAGAGGCCGGCCGGGCCAGTGATTCTTCGGTCGCCATCGTAGCCTACCCTGATAATTTTGTTTCCGATGTCCTTCGCAACAGCACAGGAACGCAGCTCACGGATTCTTTGGGCAATGTCGGAGTCATCGCGGGGATCGCCGGAAAGGTAAAAGGCGATCTCCCCGCGGGAGATGCAGCCCAGAAAACCGGCTCGGTAACCGACTTTGCCGCACGAAGCATCATGTCCATGGTCGCTGGCTCGGTGGATAAGATCGCGGCAATCAACACGATCTCCGGAATTCAGTTGACCTCACCTTCAGGAGTTTTGGGCGCTTACAAAACCGTGCCCGTAGGTGCCGGTCCTGACCATTCACCAACGAAGCCGCTTTACTTCAGCGGCCCGGATCAAACCGGTGACCTCGTGCCCCTGCCGCAGTTTGGGGGCTCCCTAATGGACGGTGCCATAGTCACTCAAGTTAACAAAAGCGGCCTGACCGGACCCCGGTTGTTTATCCTCTAGCGAGGCACCGCCTCAGATCAGGCAAGACATATCCTGGCGTCCGGGTTTTCCTGTCTTGGCTCACTGTATCTCCGTGTCTCGCAGAAAGACTTTTCGCATGCGAAAAGTCATATAGATTCCTTGAAGGGGAAGATGGGTAAAAAGAGGGAATGCCAAACCGGACTCAAATACATCAATCTCACGGATCAAGGAATCTTGGGGAAAAATCCTTTGACCTGGTCCAATTCGTGCTTAATTTGATCACTTTACGCAGGGAATTCTCCTTATGAGGTTCCTTGCCCCTTACCATGGCAGACGAAAATTTTTCCAACGACGAAACCGATTCCAGGATTCTTACGCGGCGACGTATGTTTGGGCTGCTGGCATTGACCGGAGCGGGGTTGTTGGCAAGCACGCCGAAAGCGTCTGCATTTTTCAATTTTTTTGAGCTTTACGCACCGCAATCTCCGGGAACCCTTCAGGGGTTGGACATTCCGGAGGAATGGCGGCGGGCATTGGGCTCGGGGCTTCCGGCCTACGCGAACTTTATCAAGGGTCTTGGCCTCCGCCAGCTGAAGGTTCATCAAATTATCGCTCCCCACGCCAAAAAGCGGGGCCCGGTGCAAAACACTTTGCCGCCTCGGGCACTCTGGAAAAACATCCGGGAGACCCTGAAAGTCGTTGATGGACTCGCACGCCGTCTCGATATTCCGCCCAAGGATCTGGTCTCGATTTACCGGTCGCCAGCTTACAACGCCCGCTGCCCGGGTGCCCGTAGCAATTCCTACCATATCCGAAACAATGCGGTGGACATCACATTTCCGTGCGCCCCTGGCAAGGTGACCGCGATGGCCCGCGAGATGCGGGCCGCCGGAATCTTCCGGGGCGGCATCGGCCGATACGGCGGCTTCACGCACATCGACACGCGCGGATCAAACGTGGATTGGCGAGCCTGATAATCCGGCGGGGGTCGCGGGCAAGGGTTGATTTGTGGGCAAAGGCTGCCAACGAGAAAGGCCTCCCGTTGCCGCCGGATTAAAATATTTTGCTGCGCAAAATGGGGAGCAAAACCCGAACCACAGACATCCTGATCCGACGGGAAAGCAAATGAGACCCTTATGGCCAGGATGTGCAAGCGGGAAATTTTTTAACCACGAATGGGACGAATAAACACGAATAATGCCGACAAGGAAATTCTCCGGCGAAGCCGCTCCCCATTCGTGAAAATTCGTTCCATTCGTGGTTAAAGAAAGTCCGGTGGTTTGGATCGGTGAACTTTGAATGGCCGTGGTTTCCAGAGCCTTGATGCTGCGGCGCAGGGAGGCCATCATGGTCTTGGAGAGGGCTTTATGGATGCGGCGCTTGGCAGCTCGGCGGGAGCATGTTTGCTTTGCCTTTTCCCCGCCTCATTTTGCGCAGCAAAAATTTACTAATCCGGCTCCTGCCGGATTAGGAGGCTTCGAAGACGCCTTCTTCACCAGCGTTGCCGTGGATTTTAACCAGAAACGAACAACCCTTTCCGCGGGGCGGACCCAGTTCGATGGTGGCTCCTATGAGATCGCCGAGTTGTTTGGCGACCGCAAGCCCGAGCCCTAGCCCTCCAAATGAACACCTTGGGCTTTGGTCGGCCTGGTAAAAAAGCGCAAAAATTTTTGCCTCCTCGCCTGGGCGCAGCCCAATTCCCTCGTCGGTCACAGAAAAAACAACCTCCCCCTCCCCCCCGGGCTCCACCGAAAGAAGAACTTCCCCTTCAAAAGAAAATTTCAGAGCATTCCCAACGATCAGGCCGAGAAGCTCCGAGAGATTCGCGACGTCTGCGGAAAGAATGGGAGGAACCTCCGGTGTGACATGCGTCCTCAGGGTAATCCCCTTGCGGGCGGCTTCTTCTGCAAAACCGGCAGCGATTTTTTCGAGGATGGTCAAAAACCGATCGCGGGAGCGTCCCGTCACCTGAGGGCGGGCACTCAGTTCCGCCGCTCCGATCAAGCGGTCGAGCAATCCCATTAATTCAGCGGCGCTCGCCCGGGCCTCGGCAAGATACTCGCCGCGCAGTTTGGGGTCCGCCTCGTTTTCGACGACCTCCAAAAATCCCATCACGGAATTCATCGGAGTGCGCATCTCATGGCTGATCCGCGAGAGAAAGGCTGCCTTGGCGGCCTGCGCTTCAAGGCGTGCGGAATCCGCGGCCGCTCTTGCCCGTTCGAGTTGCTCCTCGGCTGACAAATCGGTCACTGCGACAAGCCGGCACGGCCGGTCCCGAAAGACCATCGGGTGCACGATCAATGAAACATGAAAGGGGGCTCCGCTGGCGCGGCAGTGGATGCCTGTGCCGGCATAGGGTTCATCCCCGGAGCGCGAGAGATGCGCCAGCAAGGGCTCGATGTCATCGGGTGCATGGAGGTCGCTCAGCTTCCGGGAGCGCATGCCGGCCGTGTCGGTCCCATACAGCCTCTCAGCCGCGTTGTTGCACTCGATAATTTGCAGGCTCTGCACATCATACAAAAAAAGTGCAACGGGAGCCCGCTCGAAGAGGATCTCGAAGGATTCCCTTGCCTCGATCATTCCCTCCCTCCAGCGTTTCTCCCGGCGTCCACGTACCAGAAGCACCAGGAAAAGGATGCCTCCCGTCACCAAAACAAAAAACAGACCTTTAACAGCCTGCCATCCCGTAACCAGTTGCGGGCTGTGGTGGCCGATCCTCAGGACGAGTTCATCGGAGATTGCAATGTAAAGCCCTGCGACGAGGACGTAGGCAATAGCGATCCGCAGGGCCGAAACCCAAGAGGAGTTCGCCGCATACGTTTTCATCTGACTCCATCAGTTATATCTGAAGCCGGATGATATGGCCAGCCAAAGAATGGCAGGCTCAGACATCCTGATATCACCCAGAGAAAATCGCGCATCGCGGAAAACCGGTGAACCCATCCCGCCATGGCAGGGACGGATCGCCAAAACCAGCGCGACAGCGCCTCGTGAAAGGGACCAGTTGAGCGTTTGGTGCAGGGAGCACAACCGTAGCGAAGCGGAGAGGCCGTCCGTAGAGTGGAGTCGGCGGGCTCGGAAAAATCAGCGCACCTGGATAATGATCCTAAATCCCGCAGTTGGAAGGCGAGAAAATACCGGAGTTTACCATGAAGATCATGAAGGACGTGAAGGGAAGACTTTCAGACAGGTGATCCACCAATCGGGTTTACCTGCACCCATCGGATGAATGAGATCGACGGCCCTGCCCTTGCTTAAGGCATTGAACTTCATGCTCTTCATGTCCTTCATGGTGAATCCAATTGCGAAGCATCAGACATCCTTTTTCTTTTTTGCGACTATTCCATCCCCCCGGAGGAGACGTCGTATCCACCCTCCTCGAGCTTTTTCCAGAACAAGGCCGGGGCGTGAACAACTGGATCGCCTGGAGCCCGCAGGCTGCGGAGGGTGCGGTGGCCGCGGAGCCGGCTCAGGGAGGCCTTGTCGGTGATCAACAAGGGGCTGAGAGTGAGGGTGTCGAGGGGAAGGTTGATAAGAATGGGAAGGCCGGTTCGGTCAGCGCCGCTGATGTCCAGAGTTTGCAGCCTGCGGGAATGGCTCAGGGGAGTGAGGTCGGAGACCTCGGAACCGGCGAGGTCAAGGAAATCGAGTTGGGGAACCTGCCGGAGGGCCGCAATCGAGAGGATCGGGGTGTCGCGGAGAAGGAGTTCCCGAAGGCGTGGGAAAGCCCGTGCGGAATCAGGGAGCGAATCAATGAGACACCCAGAAAGGTCGAGGCGCTCAAGCGGAAGTTGGGAGAGGGTCTCCCAATCGATAATTTTGGCACCCGTCACAGAAAGAGATGCGGCCGGGATCCCCCGCAGAGGAGAGAGATCCATGGCCTCGCCTTCGATGGTGACCGCGATCGGAGTGGCACCGCCTCCGGTCATTGAGGGGACCTGCGTGAGATTATTGGCGGTCATCAAAGCAAGGACCGTCTCGTTGCGTCCCGGGACCCTTCCAAGAGGCGAAGATCCCGGAGCGAAGAGTTTTACGAGGCCGGGTTTGGAAGCAAGGAATTGAAGGATCGAGCCTGCAGCCGGGTCGATGGAGAGCAGATCTTTGGCAGAGTCGCTCACACGACCGCGCTTGGGATCAGCCCACTTTTCCGCAAATTCCCGTGCGACAGCGGGATCCACCTCGTGGTTTTCCGTCCTTCCACTTTCCATAACCCTCGCGAAACTGGCAGCGGCCGCACTGAACTCCATCGATGCCGCATGCAGGCGTCCTTTGAGCATCCAGCCGGGAACGAAGCGAGGATCGGCAGCGAGAGCGGCGGAAGCTTCCTCGATCGCACGTCCAAGCAGTGCAACCACCCGGTCGGGATCCTTCTCAAGCTGTTTGAGGCGGAAAGGAGAGAGCTCGAAATTAAAAATTGTGTAGGCTTCACCGAGGGAACGACGGGCGGCAGCCTGTTGAGCGGGGTCGGGAGGACGGTGGCGAGGAGGTTCGGGAGCCACTGGTTCGGCAGCGACGGAGTTGGCCTCGAGATTGGCGAGTTGTTCGCGCGAGCTGGCAAGTTCGGTGTCTTTTTGCGCGGCGAGCTGTTCCGCGGCTTCGCGGCGTTCGCGTTCGCTCTCGGTTTCCGCGATGGCCTGTTGGCTTCTTTCCCTGGCCTTGGCGGCGACATCCAAGGCCTGTTCCTTTTCCTTGAGCAGAGATTCTGCACGGAGGCGGAGTTTTGTGGCCTGTTGTTCCTTGTCTTCGGCCTCGAGCCTTTTTACTTCGGCAAAGCGCTTGTGGCGCTCGGCATCGGCCCGGGATTCCTCCGCTTCCAATCGGGCAGCCTGCTCGCGTCCGAGTTGAAGGGAAAGGCTCCACACCGAAAGGATGACGGTGCTGGCGATGAGAACAAGCGACGCAGCGGCAATTGCAGTGGCTGTCCGGTTGCGCAGGAGGAGTTTACGGATAAGGTCCAGCGCAGAGACCGGCTTGGCGGTGATCACCTCCCCGCGGCGGTAGCGGTCGATGTCGGCCCGCAATGCAGCAACGCTGGGATACCGGTGAGCGGGGTCGTTCCGCAGCGCTTTGAGAGTAATAATTTCAAGGTCTACATCGCGGCGGGGGTTGAAGTCCCGCAGGCGGGGTGGCGCGTGCGTGTTGAGCGCCTGCGCGTCGGCG
>JBGSSC010000380.1:0-4009 GCA_041737265.1 Terrimicrobiaceae bacterium
GTCGTACGCACAGGGGAACGGGAATTCGGGAGCCAGGCGGTAACTACACAGCGCAAGGGCGACTCCCAGAGGCTCCAGCTTCGGCCAGAGCCAGGAATAGGATTCCTGGTTTCCGGAGTTCCATCCTCCCCCGTGAATACCGATGACGAACGGGTGCGGACCACTCCCCTGCGGGAGATACAAATGCAGGTGGCCTCTTGGCCCTGCCGGAGGGTTCGCCTGGATAATTTGTGATTTATTGGACAAGCGACTGGATTTGGATGGCAAAAGGTTAATCCACCATATCAGAGCCTGTCCCGGTCTTTTCCATATTCCGGATGTCCGGCTCGAATTCGTTCTCCGCGCGGCTAGTTTGCATGAGACCCAGAAAAGCTGCAAGACACGCGATTGGGACTCCAATTGTTATCAATCGACCAAAGGGCTGGAACCATTTCATAGTCGCATTTCTTGCTTGGTGGATCCGGTGCGGATGGGATTTTTCCATGGTGGTCCCGGCTTCCTCAGGTAATCCCTCGAATGAGCAAAGTCTTCATCCTTGTTGCTTTTACGTGGCTTCCTTGGCCCGGATCTGGCGCAGGGCGTCTCCCCAGATCTGGCGCTCCCGCTCGGCAAGAAAATCCTCGCCGAAGTTGAGATACTGCCCGCGGTGGGCTGCCCGGAACTGTTCCAGTTTCGTGATCGCGGCCACGAATTTTTCCTGGCTGGCCGTGTCCTTGCGGTTGATCTGCCGAAAGGCGTGGAAGGCATCCATGGTCAGTTCCGCGTTGCGCAGGCCGAGATCAAGGATTTTCACACGCTGTTCTGCCGCCGGATCTCCCTTCGCGGCCGCGACGGCTTTGCCCAGCAATTCTCTCCCGCGGGCCATGGCCTCGGGTGTGAAGGACTGGCTCAGATATCCAAGGGCACCTTTGCCGCTCGGTCCCATTTCACTGGCATCGTCAAGGAAGGCGTCCCAATCCTTGCGGTCCAGCTTGTTGCTCACCTTGTCCCAATGGTCGAAGTAGGCTGCGACCTGATCCCGGGCGGGGCCGAAAGCGGCGTAAAACCCGCCCAGGATTTCATCCACGGATGCGTCCGGGTGTTGGAGCATCCGTGCGATCATGTAAAAGTTCGGAGCCTGCACCGCCCACTGGCCGATGAGGGCATCCCAGTTCGTGCCGGCCAGACGGCCATTGGCGAGATGCTTCAGCGTCCCGCCGAGCTGGCGCGCGTAAAAGTCGGGCATATTGTGCCCGCGGAAGTTGGTTGTATTCGGCCGCAAAAACAAGGTTGCCCCCGAAGCCTGCCAGGCATCCCACATTGCATGGGTCCGGCGGGTTTCCTCCGGAGTCCAAATGACGCCGGGGAAATACACAAAATTAAGAATAATGCGCTCATTGAGTTTCACTTCTTTGGGGGGCTCTTCATAGTTGGCATAGACCTGTCCTTGCACGGTCACGCCGGGTTTGTGTTTCTCCGCCTCCTTTTGCACAGCAAGGTAAAATTTCATGTAGCGATCGGTCACCGAGGGTTCCGTGAGGGAGCGGTCTTTCGGCGGGGTCGAGCCCCGCAGCCAGCGTCCGCCCTTGCTGAACGGGCTGACGATTCCCTTGCTCCAGTAGTCATGGTTGGCAAAGCGGGGATCGGGTGCATCCGCCGCGCGGCAGGCCGGGCAGGTACAGTAGGCTGCCACGTCGTTCTCATGCACATTGATGTAGCCCTTTTCAAAATCTCCGTCGGACTTGAGATCTCTTCCCTGCAGGAGCGCGGGGGCGCCGGTGCGCCAGCGCTCGACCTTGAGCTTTACGAGGTCGGGGTTCGTGACACACATCGCCATCAGATCCCCGGGCTGGCCCTCCATCGGGGTGCGTGTGCCATCCGGCCACATGGCGAAGATGTCCGGATGGGTGTCCTTGTAAATATCCCAGTAATGCCAGAAGGAATGGTCCACGATGAACCGTGACGGTTCGATGCGCAGGAATCTCTGTCGCAGCAGCCACTGACGTTGCTCCATCGCATTCTCCTCGTATGGCATCATGTGGTTGAAGACATAGCGGGGTTTGCCTGTGACATCGTATTGTTCCACAGCGATGGTCGATTGCTCCGGGACATACACTCCTGTTTCCCCCGGCCAGATCCAGCGTGCGCCGAGCTGGCTTTCGAGGAAATCATAGGTGGCAAGCAATGTCCCCACCGGCTTCTCCCAACACAGCGGGCGAGCTTTTTGAATGAGCAGGTCCTCCGGTGCAATGTCCACAGGGAGCGGATCGGGCGCGTCCATCCCGTAAAAAAACAGGCTGCCGTCCTTCAGGCGTCCGGCGTAGCCGTATTTGCCAAAGTCCTCGCCGCCGAAGCCGGCCTTTTTCAATGCATCAGTGCGGCCGAAATAGATCTTCGAGCCCGGTTTTTGCGCTGCCTCGGACTCGGTGAGAACGGGCAGTTCCGCCCCGCTGGCCTTGCGCGCATGATATTGGAATTCCTGCGCGGCATATTGTTCAACCAGGCGCACGTCGTCCGGCACGACCAGCGTGGCAGCGGGTTTGCCATCCGCCACGAGAGTGAAGCTGTGGGCGGGAAGGCAAAATGCCAGACAGGCGAAGGCAACGCCGGTGAAGATGCCGGTGGGACGCGCGATGAAGCGTCGGAGGAACGGGAGGGTGTTCATTCGAGGATAAAACGCCAGCCATGCCTTCACCTCAATGGCACTTTGGTTGTCTGGAGCACACTTTTGGTGTTTTCTCCGGGTCACCCGGCGTTTCTTGCCGCCGTGTAATTTATTGGCTAACTCTCGGATTTTTTGGCGGAGTTCTTTGCCTTGATCTGTTTCAGGACGTCACCCCAAAGATAGTTTTCGCGCTGAGCAATGATTTCCTCTCCGAAGTTGAGGTATTGTCCGCGGTGGTCATCACGAAACTTCTCAAGAGCTTCGATGGCCGCGAGGAAGTTTTTTTGGCTGGCGGTATCTTTGCGGTTGACCTTTTGCAAGGCGTGGAAGGCGTTCATGGTCAGCTCCGAGTCACGGAATCCGAGATCCAGGATCCGCGCTTTTTGCTCTGCATCCTTGTTGCCTTGCGCTGCGGCCAAGGCCTTGTCTAGGAGTTCGCGGGCCTGGGTCATGACCTCGGGGGTGAAGGATTGGGCCAGATAGTGCAAGGCGCTCTTGCTGCTGGCACCCATCTCGCTGGTGTCGTTGACGAAGGCATCCCAGTCGGTTTGGGAAAGAGTGTTGCTGGCCTTGTCGCAGAGGGTGAAGTAGGCCTCCACTTGCTCACGGGCCGGTCCGAAGGCGGCATAAAATTCATTAAGGATGTCGTCCGGAGATTTGTCCGGATGCTGGAGCATCCTTCCGATCATGTAGAAATTTGGAGCCTGGACGGCCCACTGCCCCATGAGTGCGTCCCAATTGGTTCCAATGATGCGGCTCTTGGCTATGTGCTTGAGGGTCTCCCCCAATTGCCTGGCATAAAAATCAGGCATGTTGTGTCCGCGGAAGTTTGTGGTGTTCGGACGGAGAAAGAGCGTGGCTCCCGAATCCTGCCATTTGTCCCAGGAATCTAGGGTCTCCCGTGTGTCTTCGGGGGTCCAGGTGATGCCCGGGAATTTTACAAAACTGATGATAACGCGGTCGTTGAGTTTGGTTTCCTTGGGTGGCTCATCGTAGTTCGCATAGGCCTGGCCGCGGATGAGGACGCCGGGTTTGTGCTTTTCGGCCTCTTGCTGAACGGCGAGGTAAAACTTCATATACCGGTCGGTCAGTGAGGGGGTCATCAGATAGGATTCTCTTGCGTTCTTGCCTTCCCGCAGCCATCGCCCGCCTTCATTGAAGGGTTTCAGAGCGCCTTTGGCCCAGTAGGGATGGGTGGTGAAGCGGGGATCGGTGGCATCCATCGCCCGGCAGGCTTTGCATACACAGTAACCGGCCACGTCGTTTTCTCCCACATTAATGAAGTTCTTTTGGTAATCGCCGTCACTGCGGACATCGCGTCCATTTTCCATTGAGGGAGTTCCGTTTTTCCAGCGCTCCACCTTG
>JBGSSC010000389.1:0-3794 GCA_041737265.1 Terrimicrobiaceae bacterium
TTTGTCGCCGGCAAGGCGGATGTGCTCGTCTCCACCACCATCATCGAGAGCGGACTCGATATTCCCAACGCTAATACGATCATCATCGACCGGGCGGATCTCTTTGGCCTGGCCGATCTCTACCAACTCCGCGGTCGCGTCGGCAGGGCGGGTGCCAAGGCTTACGCCTACCTGATGTTGCCGCGTGACCTGCTCGGGGCCGCGCGAAAGCGGGTCTCCGCTATCAAGCAGTACTCCGATCTTGGCTCGGGGTTCAAAATTGCAATGCGCGATCTTGAGCTGCGCGGGGCCGGCAATCTCCTGGGCACCGCCCAGAGCGGCCACATCATCGCGGTTGGTTTCGATTTTTATTGCAAGCTGCTCCGCAGGGCGGTGGATGCGCTCGGCGGAACAAAACGGTTTTCGCGCAATGAGTGTGCCGTGCGCCTCGACTTTGTGCGCACGGAGGAAGCCCCCGCCGGCGAACCCGGCAAGGCCGATGCGTTCCTGCCAGCGTCGTATATTCCCGACGCCAAGACCCGCATCGCCTGCTACCGCCAACTGGTGGAGACCGAGGATGCCACGGGGCTCGAGCTGCTCCAGACCCACTGGCGGGACCGTTTCGGCCCGCTCCCGAAGGCCGTCACGAATGCACTGGCCTATGCGAGGCTGGGCATCGAAGGTGCGCGCAGGCGTCTGGTTTCCATCGAGGTCAAGGACGGCAAGCTGATGCTCGCGCGCAAGGGAGGATTCATCCAACCCGGCGGCCGCTTTCCCCGCTTGACGGAAAAAGACGCCGCTTCTAGGTTGCGCGAGGCGCTTCTCTATGTCGAAGATTTGCCAATCCCATGATTCAACGCCTGCTTCCCACAATTTTTCTCCTCGTCGCGATTGCCTCAACCGCCTCCGCCCAGCGCGCCGAAGTCGTTGATGGAGTCGCGGCAATCGTCAACCGGGATGTCATCACGATCTCCCAAGTCCGCGAATTGGTGGGAGCACGCGAACGCTCCATGCGCGACCTCTACCGGGGCGAGGAACTCACCGAACGTCTCAGCCAGCTCCGCCTGGAAGCCCTCAAGGATCTCATCGACCGCCAGCTCATCCTTCAGGAATTCAAGAAAATGCAGGAAAAAGGGGCAAGCATTCCCGACTACGTCGTGGAAGACCGGGTGCAGTCCATTATCCGCGAGGAGTTTGGAGGAGACCGGGGGGCATTCGTCCGCACGCTTTCCGCGCAAGGATACACGCTCACCCGCTTCCGCGAAATCGAGAAGGAGAAGCTTATCGTTCAAGCGATGCGTCAGTCGAAAGTTACAGAAAATTTTGTGGTCTCCCCGAACCAGATCCTTGCCTACTACAACAACAACAAGGCCGCCTACTCCACGCCCGAGCAGATCAAGCTGCGGATGATTGTGATCAGGGAGGAAGATGCCGGAGATATTCTCACCGGTGCGAACAAGCGCCAGATCGCCGAAGAAATCCGCTCCAAGCTTGCTGAAGGGGCCGACTTTGACCGCATGGCGCAAATGTACTCGGAAGACCCCTCCACGCAGGAGTCGGGGGGGGACTGGGGCTGGATCGAACGCAACACGCTGAATGAGGCTCTCTCTTCCGTCGCATTTTCGCTCAAGCCGGGAGAAGTGAGCCCGGTGAAGTCCATTGAGGGGGCCTATTATATCCTAATGGTGGAGGCCCGGAAGAGTTCCCAGGTCAAGCCGATCGCCGAGGTGCGCGATGAGATCGAACGCAACCTGATTCAGCAGGAACGCACCAAGGCCCAGGAGCGCTGGCTTGATACGCTGAGGCAGAAGGCGTTTATCAAGATTCTGGCCTAGCAGCTTCTTGGACTTAGAATCAACGGCATTCTCTGGAATGGGAATCCAGGAAGAAAGCCATGTGTCGGCCTTTCACAAGTCCGACTGCCTGCCAGCGCCAACCTCTGCAGCGATCCGCCGCAGAATCTGTAGCAGGGAGTCCTTGCGGACCGGCTTGCTCAAGTAGTCGTCCATCCCGGCCTCAAGGCAGCGCTCGCGGTCTCCTGCCATGGCATCCGCGGTCAGCGCGATAATCCGCACTTTGTGCGTGGTGCCGTTTTCGGAATCGCGAATCCGCCTTGATGCAGTGAGTCCGTCCATCTCCGGCATTTGGAGATCCATAAAAATCACGTCAAACGGTTGCTTCGAGTGGGCTTCAACCGCTTCAACCCCGTTGCAGGCATCTTCGCAGGCAAGGCCGAGGCTCCCGAGCATGACCCTCATCAATTTCCGGCTTGCGAGATTATCTTCGACGACCATCACACGCGGGGCCCAGGCCGCGGGCAAAGTTGAATCATGCCTTGGGCCGCCTGGAGCGGCCGGCAGATGCGCTTCGGGGCAGGAGCACTCGAATACAAAGGTGCTGCCGCCATCGGAGGACGATTCGAGAAAGACCGTGCCTCCAAGAATCTCGGCAAGCCTCCGACAGATCACAAGGCCCAGCCCGGTTCCGCCGAATTTCCGTGTGGTGGAGGAGTCCACCTGAGAAAAGGGTTTGAATAGCAGGGAGGTTTTGTCTTCGGGAATGCCGATACCGGTGTCCTGAACAGCCACCCTCAGCGGAAAAAGTCTCTGCGGCCCGGTGATGCCGTGTTTGGATAGCCGGACCTTCACCCCGCCCGAATCGGTGAACTTGACGGCATTTCCGACGAGATTGAGAAGGATCTGGCGGAATCGTGCGCGATCGATCCAGAGGGCCCTGGGCACATCCGGCTCGGATTCAAATTCCAGAGAGACCGACTTCAGGGCGGCTGCTGGTTTATGCAGGGCCATGACGCCCGTGACAAACTCTGCCAATGCGGTTGGCTCCGGCTTGGCGACCGTGCTGCCCGCCTCGGCGCGGGAGAATTCAAGAATGTCGTTCAATAGTTCGAGGAGGGCATCTCCGCTGCGGCGGATCATCTCAATTTGCTCACGTTGCACCGCATCCAGGTGCGAAACGGAGAGGAGTTCCGCAAAGCCAAGCACGCTGTTGAGCGGCGTGCGGATTTCGTGGCTCATCATGGCAAGGAACTGGCTTTTTGCGATGGCTGCAGCCTGAGCGGCTTCCTTCTCACGGATCAATGCATCCTCACTGCGCTTGCGCTGGGTGATATCCATCGCCGCTCCCCGGTATCCCAACAACCGTCCGGAATCGTCGCAAACCGGAACACCATTCACGCTCAACCAGATGGCGGAACCGTCCTTGCGCAATGTCTGGTACTCAAAATCCCGGAATCCGGCCTTGTTTGCTACGATGGCTTCGGACTGAGAAGAGACCTGAGTCCTCGAGGCCGGCTCGACGAAATCCATGGGATGGTGCCCGATGAGATCGGCGGGTTCCCGGTCAAGGACTTCTCTCACCCGCTCGGAGAGATAGGTGTAGCGCCCGTCCTCATCGACCTCCCAGATGTATTCCCCGGCCGCGTCGGTCACATCCCGCAGCCGTTTTTCGGCTTCAGCAAGGCGTTGGTAAGCCGTGTGGAAGCGGCCGCTCGAGTTGAAGATCAGGAATCCGGCCAGCGCGGCAACACAAAAGCCAATGCCGAGGATGGAAAAAATATTAATTCGCCCACCGAGCGTTTCCACAAATGTCGGTGGCCTGGTCGCAACACGCACGGCACCTCCCACGTGCCCGTCTGCCGAACTCACCGGGACCCACACCAACAGGGTGCCGTCCTCCAAAAACTCGAAACCCGCCTCCCAGGTCAGCCGGCCGCTGGAGGTGAATGCCGAGGAAAACTTTTTGTGGTGCTCCGGAGGCTCGGCACCGGCCAGCACGAAAAAGCCGATCCCCCCCGG
>JBGSSC010000404.1:0-3046 GCA_041737265.1 Terrimicrobiaceae bacterium
GTGCCGTCCGGAGGCGCTGAGGGAACGGCTTCCCGAGGCCGGCTTCCGGTGTTCCTGCCACGTGCCTTTCATGCACCCGGGTCGTCACTGCCGCCCGCCTCGCTTCCGCTGAGAGACGCGATCCGAAGCCGGACTTTTACGCCACGCTTTTTTCCCGCGCCACTGACGAGGAACGTGAATGTTTTCTCAAGAACCACCGGTGGACCTATCTGCGGTCGTCGGAAATGCGGGATGAGCACTCTTGACAGCCTTGACTCCGCCGGCTTCCCCGCCATGATGCATCCGCCCCAACGGGAGGCATCCCGGTCCGCGGAAAGGGTTCAACCCACCTGTCAGCCAACACATCACCGAACCGTTTCTTTGCCCGATTTCGCGGACCGCGGGCGCAACAAGAAAGGGTTCTCATGAACACTCCCCGAGGAGGCGACGCCTCCGCATCGTCCGCACCGCGCAAAAAACTGCCGGTTAACCCCAACCTCGAACACCTGCAAAAGCAGGCCAAACGGCAGGTAAAGCAAAATCCGTCCCTCAAGCACGGAGCGTATGTGCCGCCCGAGCTCCATCCCGCCATTCTCGCAATCCATCGCGGAGATACAATAGCGCTGGCCGCATTGATCGACGCCGATCCCTCGCTCCCCCGTCGTCACTTCGATGACATGATCTATGGCAACATGAAGCTCGACGGCGCGACCTTGCTGCATTGTGCGGTGGAGTTTGGCGAAATTGCATGCATCGACCTGCTGCTCGACCGGTGGATGGATCCAAATGTTCCCGCCAGGGTGATCAATGGCATCGGTGGCCAGACGCCGATCTATCATGCCATTGCGGCCGCGAATCTTCCGGCCCTCGAACACTTGGTCAAACGACTCGGTTACGCCATCGAATGTCACCGCATTTGCGCAACCTTCCAAGTGGCCGAAACGGTTTATCGCACACCGATGACCCCCATCGAATATGCGGAAAAGATGAGCGGCGACGATGTTCCGTCCTGGCGGCGCGCCAGCGCACGAGAACTCGAACTCGTGCGATCGGTGGTCTGGCCGGGAATCACGCGCAAGGAGGAATCGGAAAAAGATCCACGTCAGCTCCTTCAGGAGGCCACAAGAGCGGCGGATTTCGACACGGTTAAACGACTGGTCGAATCGGTCCCGCCGGATGAACTTCACTATGGATTAGAGGGGTGTGCACTCAGTGACCGCGCCGATATTGCCCGCTATCTCATGGAACGTGGAGCCGACATCAATGCCGATTATATCGACAACTACGGCCCGATCCTGCTCGGACTTTGTGAAGGGCTTGATGACAAGGCCGTAGAATTCGTCCTCGATCTAGGTGCCAAGGCGGACTGGGAGCCCAGAGCCACGAAATATCCGCATCACTCGACGCCCTTGCGGATGGCTTGTGAGACGTATGTTCGGGGTCGCAACGAGGCGAAACACCGCATCCTCGCGATGCTGGTCGAGCATGGCGCAAGGCCCGATCAGGACGAGGCGGTTTTTGCCATCCACGGAGGTGACTCGGCGGGTCTGGACCGTCTGCTTTCGGCCGACAGTGGCCTCGTCAGGAAGAAATTCCCGGAACTTCAGCCACCGCTGGCGGGGGCCACCTTGCTCCAGGTGGCAGTCGAGCACAACGAACTCGCCTGCTGTGAAGTTCTCTTCAAACACGGGGCGGATATCTGGCCATCAGCCACGGCTTAATAGATGTCGTCAGACGCCTGCTCGCTCATGACGCTTCGCCCGATGTTGTTGATGGCGAAAATATCACGCCAATTGAACTCGCAGCCGGGGCGATCTCAGGCGAGCGAACTCCTCGCTCTGATGAGATTATCCCGCTCCTTCGCGCTGCCGGGGCAAAGGTGACACCTTTTACACAGATGCTTATGCACGAAGACGCCGCCGTTATCGCGGCGATCGAAAAGACCCCCGACTTCCTGCAAACCAGAGGCTGGCTGCATTTCCCGCCGTTGGCAGCGGCGGCACGTGCGGCGCGTCCGAACGTGGTGGAAAAACTGCTGGCCGTTGGCGCGGAGGCCGACGGCACCGATGCCGCAACCAATGGCAACACCGCGCTTTGGTTTGTCTGTCAGAGCGGTGCGGAAGTCGGTGAGCGTCTGGCTGTCGCGAAAATTCTGCTGGCCGCGGGAGCCAATCCCAATCGCTCTTGCGAGGAGGAATCCACGCCCCTGCACTATGCCGCATGGCGTGGGCCCTCGGCTATGCTCGAACTCCTGCTCGCTCATGGTGCCTACACTTGGAACACTGATAAACACGGGAAAAACGCCCGGGATTACGCCCGAAAGAGAACGGTTTCTTCCGACCGCGATGCGATCATCGCACTTCTCTCGGATGTCCGCATTCTCGATCCCGTCTTCCGCAACGCCGTCGATTGCATTGACCAGGGTGACGTGGAAAAGCTTTGTGAACTTCTCAAGCTGCATCCGAATCTCCTCCACCGGCGCGCGGAGGAGGAGGGGTGGTTTGCGGGGAAATACTTTACCCACCCCCTCCTCCTGCATTTTGTTGCCAACAATCCTTATCGGCACGATGCCATGCCGCCGCGTGTTCTGGAATCCTGCGCGGCCATTCTGGACGCGGGTGCGGAGGTCGATGCCGTCACCGAAGGGAACGATCCGCATACCGCCCTTGCTCTGGTTGCGTCCTGCGAACCTGCGCGCAAGGAAAACCTCCAAATCCCATTGATCGAGCTTCTGGTCCAGCGCGGTGCGGATCCTTCCAAAGGCCTCAATGCCGCTCTCGCTCACTTCGAGACGGCAGCCGTTGATTCACTCCTCAAGCTGGGGGCGCGGCACACCCTGTTCTCCGCGGCCGCTTGCGGAGAAATCCGCGCGCTGAGGCGGGAACTGGAAAACCACCCGACAAAAAACCAATGCCTTCTCGCCGCACACGCCGCTGCCCAGTATGGCCGCATCGAATGCGTCGAAGTTCTGATCGACTCAGGAGCCGGTGTGAACGAGCGCATTCCCCATCCTTACTCGGTGACCTTGCTCCACGATGCCGCGCAACACGGCCACGAGCTCCTTGCC
>JBGSSC010000443.1:0-3221 GCA_041737265.1 Terrimicrobiaceae bacterium
CGGGGTTGGCGGCACACCCTTCTCAATTGTCGGAATTGGGGCGTCGGCGGGAGGTTTCGAAGCTCTGGAACAGTTTCTTCGCCATGTTCCCGGGCAGAGTGGCCTCGCATACGTGATCGTTCAGCATCTCGACCCGACTCATAAGGGGATCATGGCCGAATTGCTGCAGCGGGGCACAGGAATGAAGGTGATTCAGGTGAAAGACCTCACACCGGTAAAACCGGATTGCGTTTATGTGATCCCGCCGAACAAAGACATGTCGATCCTCCGCGGAGTGCTGCATTTGCTTGAACCGGCCGCACCCCGGGGGCTGCGGCTGCCGATTGATTTTTTTCTGCGCTCGCTGGCCCAGGATTTCGGAGAACGCAGTATTGGAGTGGTTCTGTCCGGTATGGGATCGGATGGCACGCTTGGGTTGCGGGCGATCAAGGAAAAGGCCGGGGTCGTTCTGGTACAGGAACCTGCCTCTGCAAAATTCGATGGGATGCCTCGCAGCGCGATCAATGCGGGCTTGGTGGACATCGTGGCCCCTGTTGAGGAATTGCCCTCCGCGATTCTCTCTCTTCTCAAGCGGATACCCCGGTTGGCCACCAGTGAGAAAAGACCCGCCGGCCCGGCCGGCAGCGCGCTGGATAAAGCGATCATTCTTATCCGTGCGCGGACCGGGCATGATTTTTCAGTCTATAAACCGTCCACGCTGCTCCGGCGGATCGAACGGCGAATGGGAATCCATCAGATCGACCGCATGGACGGCTACGTTCGCCTCCTGCGGGAAAATCCCCAGGAAGTCGATCTCCTCTTCAAGGAACTCCTGATCGGAGTAACCAACTTTTTCCGCGACACGCCGGTCTGGGAACAGTTGAAGGAGTCGGCGATTCCCGGGCTTCTTGCAGAACGCAAATCAACCCCTGTCTTGCGCGCCTGGGTTCCGGGATGCTCCACCGGGGAGGAAGCCTATTCGCTTGCGATGGTATTCAAGGAGGCCGTCGCCAGACTGAAACCAAAGAAAAGTTTTGTCCTCCAGATCTTTGCCACGGATCTCGACCGGGATGCGATCAACCGGGCTCGAAGCGGATTGTATCCGTGCAACATCTCGGCCGATGTTTCGCCCAAACGACTGAAGCGCTTCTTCTCGAAAGAGGCCGATGGCTATCGCGTGCGGAAAGAAATCCGCGAGATGGTGATTTTTGCGCCGCAGGACCTCGCGATGGATCCTCCTTTCACCAAGCTGGACCTGCTCTGTTGTCGCAATCTTTTAATCTACCTGAACGCAGACCTGCAGAAAAGGCTCCTCCCTCTTTTCCACTACAGTCTGAAACCAGGAGGAATCCTCCTGCTTGGCAGTGCTGAAACTACCGGTGATGCAACGAAACTCTTCAAATCGCTCGGCGGGCGGTCCAGAATTTTCCGGCGTTCCGAGGCCGGTGTATTTTCCGAAAGGGTTGATTTTCCATCTGCGTTCCATGCCGTATCCCGCGAGCCCACTGAGCCGGTGCCCACGCCCAACTCCTCAGCAGGTCTGCAGAATGCCGCAGACCAGCTCGTCCTCCGACAGTTTGCGCCGCCTGCCGTGCTCACGAATGATCAGGGAGATATCCTGTATATCAGCGGCCGCACCGGGAAATACCTGGAGGCCGCCGCGGGCAGAGCAAACTGGAATATCTTCGTGATGGCACGGGAGACGCTGCGCTACGAACTTTCCAGTGGCTTTCAGAAATCCCTCCGGGGCAGCGAAACCATCCTCCTCACCGGCCTGCACGTCACCACCAACGGCGAAGAGCAGCAGGTCGAAATCAAGATCCGCCAACTGGATGAACCGGAGGCGCTGCGCGGGATGGTGATGATTGTGTTCACGGATGTCGCAGAGGCCAAGGCCGCACCTGCGGGAACGGGCGGACATAAGTCTAGCCCCGGCAGCGAACGGGTCCGCGAACTCGAACACGAACTTATCCAGATCCGTAACGAAGCCCGGGCAATCCGGGAGGAAATGCAGGCGGCGCAAGAAGAGGGTCGCTCTGCGAACGAAGAACTTCAATCAACCAATGAGGAACTTCAATCGACCAATGAGGAACTCACCACATCGAAGGAGGAAATGCAGTCGCTGAATGAAGAACTGCAGACCGTGAATGCCGAACTCCAGGCCAAGCTGGATGAGCTTTCCCGGGCGGACAGCGATATGAAAAACCTGCTGGACAGCACGGATATTGCGACGCTCTTTCTCGATGGGGAGCTGAACGTGCGGCGCTATACTCCCCAGGCTGCAAAGATCATCAAACTCATTCCGGCCGACGAAGGGCGTCCCATCACAGATCTCGCTTCGGAACTCGATTACCCCGCTCTCGCTTCCGATGCGCGGGAAGTATTGAGGAAACTCACGCCGGTGGAAAAACCGGTCGCTGCAAGCGACGGGCGGTGGTTTACGGTGCGCATCATGCCATACCGCTCACAGGATGACCGGATCGATGGGGTGGTGATCACGTTCGCCGACATAACCAAGTCAAAAAACCTGGAAGCCAAGCTGCGAAGCGGGAAGAGCCCGTCCACACGGGGCCCCGCTTCAGGAAGCCTTCCCAAGACCGGAAAGCGTGCCGCTCATGGTTAAGCGATCCCTACGAACCGCCCGGAAGTCCAAGCCGATCGCCGATGCGCCCCACCTTACGCCGATGATGGCTGAACTGTACCGGCGTGCCGAAGCCCAGGTGAAGAAACGGCCGGTTCCGAAGCCAGCCAATTCCGACTCCGATCCGCGCAGACTTCTGCACGTGTTGCAGGTTCATCAGATCGAACTGGAAATGCAGAACGCGACACTGCAGGAAGCGCAGCAGCAGATGGAGCAATCACTTGAGCGCTACACCGATCTCTATGATTTTGCGCCGGTAGCATACTTCACACTCGATTCCGGGGGAGGCATCCAGCAGGCCAACCTCGCCGGAGCCCGACTGGTTGGCATGGATCGGGGCGCCCTTATGTGTCGGAGGTTCTCCCGTTTTCTGGCTCCAGCGATGCGACCCCGTTTCACCGCATTCCTCAAAGCAGCATTCGGGGGGGAAGCCCAGCAAACCGGGGAATTTGACCTTCTCGGACCGTCCTCGCCAACGCGTTCGATTAGCATTGAGGCCCAGTGCGCTCAGGACCGGGCCCAATGCCGCCTGGTGGCCACCGAGATCACGGAGAAAAAACGGGCTGAGCAAGAGCAAAGGCGACTGGAAGTGCTTGCAGCC
>JBGSSC010000452.1:0-5652 GCA_041737265.1 Terrimicrobiaceae bacterium
TGGCATGTCGCCGAAGATCCGGTTCCGGTCCTTGCGGGCCTGCGTGTTGTGCTGGCTGGGCTGTTGGCGTTGCCAGAGTCGTTGACCACGAGCGAGCAGCGGGAGCGTTGGAAGCGCTTCCTCGGCGAGGTAAAGGAGCTCCCCATCGCAGGGGAAGACGGCAAGAAATTGGTGAAACCCGCGCATGTCTACTCCGACAAGAAAAACGCTGAAAACCCCGAAATGTATTCGGTGTTTCCCTACCCAATCTACGGTGTTGGCAAACCCGACCTGGAAGTCGGCCGGGAAACCTATGCGCGTCGCGGCACCAAACGCACTGGTGGTTGGCAGCAGGATGCGATTCAGGCGGCCTTGCTGGGCCTTACCGACCAGGCGAAGACCTATCTACTCCAAAATGTCACCACGAGAAATCCCATGGGGCAGCCCATCGAACAGGAGAGACTCCCGGCGAGTCGGTTTCCCGCCTTCTGGGGTCCGAACTTCGACTGGGTGCCTGACCAGTGCCATGCGTCGGTCATCCTCACTACACTTCAGTATATGCTCATGCAAACAGATGGGAAAGCGATCCATCTGCTTCCCGCATGGCCGAAAGACTGGAACGCGTCATTCAAACTCCACGCGCCCTACCAGACGACCGTCGAGGGGCGGGTGGAGAACGGAAAAGTGGTGGACTTGAAGGTCACGCCAGAATCCCGAACGAAGGACATCATTAATGCGATGCCCGCGATGCTTAATCAGTAAATATTCAACATGATTATTCAACATGACATAGGAAAATATCCGATTGTGATGATTGTAATAAGCATGGGAGTTAGCAGCATTCTTAGTTCGGTAGCTGTTGGCGCAGAGCTTCACGTATCGCCTACTGGCAGCGATACCCGCGTGGGGAGCAAGACGGCGCCGCTGAAGACAATTTCGGCGGCAGCTTCAAAAGCTCAGCCCGGGGACACGATTACCGTGCATGAAGGCGTTTATCGCGAGCGCGTTAATCCACCTCGAGGCGGAACATCAGACGAAAAGCGAATCGTATACCGGGCTGCGCCGGGAGAGAAAGTTGTGATTAAAGGCTCTGAGCCGGTGACTGGTTGGACCCATGTGGGGAAAGACATATGGAGGGTCACTCTGCCGAACAGCTTCTTCGGAGACTTTAACCCTTATAGTGATCTTTTGCATGGGGACTGGTATGAAGCCAAGCGTCCCTATCATTCCGGGGCGGTGTATCTCAACGGGCACTGGCTTAAGGAAGCTGCCCGTAAAAATCTTGTGGTGGAATCAGCGTCGAGTGGTGTCGCTGAGGATGCCAGTCCAGAACTCATGAATATTCGGCAGTTGACAGTTGGCGGCAAGACCCTCAAGGCTGCCGAGTTTACAGCTGCAAGCGATGGCGTGGAGACTATTAAACTCCCGGATGGCCTGACCTGTGTCGGACGCATGCGGGATGGATCTACCCTGACCTATGACATGGACCTCGGGGAAGAAGTCAGGTATCTGGACATTTACGCCGCATCCCCGCTTGAAGGGGGATGGATTGAGATTCGGAAGGGAGGCGCTGACGGCGAGTTGCTGGGGAGGTTTGACGTTGGCTTTACTGCAGAGTGGACGAGTTTCCAGCCCTATCATGCCGATCTCAACCCGGCGGTTTCTGGAAAACAGATCCTCACCCTGGTTTTCAAATCCCGCCCACAGCAACCTGCCTCTAAAACCGCAGATTCGGCCTATTGGTTTGCAGAGGTTGGAAAGGAAACCACAACCATCTGGGCGCAATTCAAGAATGTTGATCCGAATAAAGAACTGGTCGAGGTCAATGTCCGGCAGTGCGTTTTTTATCCCGATCAACCCGGCAGGAATTTCATAACCGTCAAGGGATTTACCTTGGAGCA
This sequence comes from Terrimicrobiaceae bacterium, assembly GCA_041737265.1. GTDB lineage: Bacteria > Verrucomicrobiota > Verrucomicrobiia > Chthoniobacterales > Terrimicrobiaceae > JBGSSC01. The sequence continues at coordinate 1,881 of JBGSSC010000452.1, forward strand.
GGCTGCGACCCCGTGGTCACCGCCTACTGCTGAGCAAATCGGTCTCACCGGTTCCCACTGGTCCAAAGGCTGGGTGATTGAGGATAACACGATCCGTTACTCAACCTGTGCCGGTATCACGCTCGGAAAAGACCGCGATGAGATGGACAACAAGCACGACATGCGCGCCACGATTCGGCTTGCCCTGGCAGCAGGTTGGTCGGGAGAGAATGTGGGGCATCATGTCGTTCGGAATAATCAAATTTACAACTGCGGCCAGGCGGGCCTCGTTGGCAGCCTGGGAGGGATCTTCTCAACCATCGAAGGGAATGAAATCCATGATATTCGAAAGGATCACAACTATGGCGGTTGTGAAACGGCCGGGATCAAGATGCACGGTGCCGTGGATGTTGTGATTCGGGACAACCATATTTACAACTGTGAACATTGGGGAGGCATCTGGCTGGACTGGATGGCCCAGGGCGCTCGCGTGAGTGGCAACCTCCTGCACGACAACAGTCAGGACATGATGTTGGAAGTGAATCATGGCCCGTTCCTGGTTGATAACAATCTTTTGCTGTCCCGCCAGCAGGTCACGAAGGTCAGCAGCAGCGGGGCCTATGTGCATAACCTGTGGTTTGATAACTTCGGGCTATGGCGGACCGAAGCGCGACAGACCCCGTATTTCAAGCCACACAGCACCGAGATCATTAAGGAGGCTGCCGTCAATCAAAGCGATGATCGTTTCTACAACAATATTTTCGTGGGACTCAAAGGAACTGCCGCCATGGATGAGCATGGTTTTTCCCTGACTGGATCCGGAAATGTGTTCCTGAGTGAAGCCATTCCTTCCAAACACGAGCAGATGGCGATTGTTGCGAAGGATTGGAATCCACAGATTCAATTGAGAAAAGAGTCGGACGGTTGGTGGATAACCATGAAAGTCGATCCGGCTTGGAGCAAAGAAATGCAGCGGAATGTGGTCACCACCGAACTTCTTGGAAAGCCTGCCGTCACAGGCGAACCTTATGAACAAGGGAATGGGAAGCCGTATCAGCTCGATACCGACTATTTCGGAAATAGGAGGTCAGCGAGCGGTCCTTCACCGGGGCCGTTCCAGTTGTCCGGAGATAAAGACATCAGGCTTAAGGTTTGGCCAAAATGATGAAATTCAACAGCCTGCCCCGGCCCGAACATCCAAGGCCGCAGTTTTTCCGCGAAGAGTGGATCAACCTCAATGGAGAGTGGAGCTACACGTTCGATTTTGGCGAGAGCGGGATGGATCCGGACCTTGATCTATTCAAGAGCAGAGGCTTCAAAGATAGGATTCTCGTCCCGTTCTGCCCGGAGAGCACATTGTCCGGCGTCGGCTACAAGGACTTCATCCCCGCCATGTGGTATCACCGCACCATCACGCTGCCGGTGGCTTGGGGCGGAAAGCGCATCATCCTGCATTTCGGCGCTGTGGACTACGAATGCGAGGTGTTTGTTGATGGGGAATCGGCTGGAACGCACTTCGGTGGAACGGTTTCGTTTTCATTTGATATATCACGGTTTGTGACTGTGGGCAGGGAGCACCACCTGGTTGTGCGCGTGCGCGATATCACCCGGGAGGCCAACCAGCCTTCCGGAAAGCAGAGCCCGTGGTTCAAGTCCAAAGGTTGCCATTACACGCGCACGACCGGAATCTGGCAGACGGTGTGGCTTGAAGCCATTACCCCATGCGGTCTCAAGAGCTTTCATGTGCTTCCTGATGTTGACGACGCAAGGTTCACGATTGTCCCTGCCTATTATTCGGTCAGGACCGGGCTGCGGCTCACGGCGCAGGCCGAGGCCGACGGTCGGTTGGTTGCCGAGGCCCAGATGGCGGCCGCGGATGGCGCCGCTGTGGTTCTCAGTCTCGGAGAGGCCAGGCTCTGGTGCCCCGAAGACCCGTTCCTCTACGACATCATTCTGCGTGTTGTCGATGCCGACGGCGCGATCATCGATGAGGTTCGAAGCTATGCAGGGCTTCGCAAGGTGCACATCGAGGGGAACCTGGTATTCTTGAACAACCGGCCGCTCTATCAGCGCCTCGTTCTGGACCAGGGCTTCTATCCCGACGGCGTCTGGACGGCACCCAGTGACGAAGCGCTGAAGACCGATATTATCCTGTCCATGAAGGCCGGTTTCAATGGGGCTCGCCTTCACCAGAAGGTGTTCGAGGAGCGCTTCCACTACTGGGCGGACAAGCTTGGGTATCTTACCTGGGGAGAGTCGGCATCGTGGGGCTGCGATTACAACACTATTGAGGGCGCCCGTAACTTTGTTGGTGAGTGGCGGAAGATCATTGTCCGAGACCGGAATCATCCCTCCATCATCGCTTGGACGCCGTGGAATGAATCCGCGAGATACACGGACCCGAAGCAGCACTGCCGGTTACATGTTGAAACCTACAACATCTGTAAGGAGCTTGATCCTACTCGTCCGGTCAACGATGCGAGCGGCTATATCCATCACATCACCGATCTGTGGACGGTTCACAGCTATGAACAGGCCCCCGACAAGTTCCGCGAGATCCTGACACCGGATCCGGAGAAGGGTGTATGGCGGAATTTTCCGGCCCACGAAGCAGCGTACGGCGGGCAGCCCTACATCATTGACGAGTATGGCGGTATCAAGTGGATTCCCAGTGAGAAACAGCGGTATGCGGACAACTCGTGGGGATATGGGGATGCCCCCCAAACGCTGGAAGAGTTCTACCTGCGACTCGAAGGCCTGACCGATGTGATTCTGGGACAGGAACACATATGCGGCTACTGCTACACGCAACTCACGGACGTGGAACAGGAGCAGAATGGGATCTACAACTATGACCGTACGCCCAAGTTCGACATGGAGAGGATTGCCGCCATAATCCGGAAAGAACCGGCCCAATGGGAAAGGGAGGGTAGCTATGAAAAGAAAGTCCAGCAGTGAACCGAGGTGGATTGGAGCGGCGATGTTAGGAGTGCTCCTCATGGCGCAGATGGGCGTCGCGGATGAAGGCGTGCGGTTGCGAGCGCCAGCGGTGCCGCTGGTCACGCATGACCCCTACTTCAGCATTTGGTCGGCGGCGGATCGGCTGACGGACGTTCCAACGACCCACTGGACAGGGAGACCACATCCGCTGAACAGCACGGTTAGCATTGACGGTCAGGTCTTGCGCCTGATGGGAGTAGAGCCGGGCAGCGCGCCCGCGTTGCCGCAGATCGATGTGGACGTGCTGCCGACACGCACCATCTACCGGTTTGGCAATGAAAATATTGATGTCGTGCTGACCTTTCTCACGCCTTCTCTGCCGTCCGACCTCGATGTGCTGTCGCGACCGGTGACGTATCTGACGTGGGATGTCCGCTCGGCGGATGGAAAACCGCACGCCGTCCAGGTCGATTTCGAATGCAGTGGTCAGGTGGTTGTGAACGATCCGAAGCAGGAGGTGGTCTGGGATCGCCCAGAGGTGGAGGAGTTCGTCGTTTCACGCGTCGGAATGAAGGATCAGCGTGTGCTGGGGCAAAAGGGCGACTTCATCATGATTGATTGGGGATACGCCTATATGGCGGCGCCCACTGACTCCCGCACACAATTGAAAAGTGATGGCGCAGTGAGTTTTGACCTCGGGCAGGTGGATGCCGAGACAGCCAGGTGCCATGCGATGATAGCCTACGACGACCTCCATTCCATTCGGTACTTCGGCGTACCGTTGCCCCCCTATTGGAGGCGCAACGGATGGGAAGCCTCGGATTTGCTGAAGGCAGCCGAGCGCGATTACGAC
>JBGSSC010000454.1:0-3527 GCA_041737265.1 Terrimicrobiaceae bacterium
TTACCCAGAAAATTGTCGAACCCAGACTGGGAAAATATGAGGGATGCCACGCGGCGGGGTCAGGAGAAAATGAGGGCACCCAAGGTGATCAGGCTCCGCTTGGCAATGAAACGCGGGGTTTGATGTTCGCTGGTTTCGGCCTGCTTGCAGTGATCGACATCCTGATCACCGGCGCCATCGCCAAGTGGGCGCTGTTCGCGCCGACCTTTGTTCCCCTGCTTCTTCAACTGGGAGTGGCACCCGAGTCGGTTCTCTCGGCTTACCGGATTGCCGACTCCCCGATGAATGTCGTCACTCCTCTCAATCCGTATTTTGCATTGGTTGTCGTCTTCATGCAAAAATACAACAAGAACGCAGGGGTCGGCACGGTCGTCGCTCTCATGCTCCCCTATGTGGTCGGCATGTTTGCGGTTTGGACCGTGTTGTTCGTCGTTTGGTTCCTCCTCGGCCTGCCTTGGGGACTGTAACCAACTCCTGCTTTCCATGTTTTATTGGGCTTTGAGATTATGCTGACTCCGGATTTTCCCCAGCCCGAACTCCCCCGGAAGCAACACCTCGCCGATGCCACTGAGCTCATGGAGTTTATGTTCCGGCTTGGTCAGGGATATCTTGTGTGCGGGGAGCAGACAGCGAAGGTTGAACTCCTTCTTCGCCGCATCGCCGCCGCTTACGGCATGCGAAAGTCACGGATCGTGGCATTTCCAACCGCGCTTTTTATTTCGCTGCACGATGACTCCGGGGAGCGGGTGACTTTTGCCGATGTCCAATCCCAATCGCTGCGACTTGACCAAATGGCCGACATTTATGCCATTGGGGACGAGGCCCAATCGGGCACCCTTGACCCGAGGGAAGGGCTCAAGCGACTCGCGGAGGTCCGTCGCCAAAATGCCCGCTTCGGGCGCACCGGCATGGTGTTGGGCCATGCCATCCTGAGCACCGGCCTGGCGATCGTTTTGATGCCCACACCGGTTAACCTGGCGTCGGCCGCCGTGCTGGGATTTGTGGTCGGTTTGATCAAACTTTTCAACAGCGGACGCAGCGTCCTCTCAATCCCGCTCCCGGTGGTCACAGCAACTGCTGTCTCTTCGCTCGTCTTTCTGGCGATCCGCTATGGCATTCCCATTGATCCGCTTCATGCTCTGATTCCACCCCTCGTGACGTTTCTTCCCGGCGGGATGCTCACACTCGGAATGGTGGAACTCGCTTATGGTGACATGGTCAGCGGATCCAGCCGCCTCATCAACGGTTTCGTTCAACTCGTCTTGCTGGCCTTCGGGCTTGGGATCGGGGCGGCCCTCACCGGATACTTTCCCGAGGACCTCGTTCAGTCTGCCGGAAGGTATGTCATCCTGCCTTGGACCGCCTGGGCGGGCGTGTTGGTTTTCGGACTCGGGGTTTACATCCACTTTTCAGCCCCCAGGAATTCCCTTCAGTGGCTGCTGCTCGTTTTATTTCTGGCCTTCGCCTCGCAGCGTGTGGCCGTCGGATTTGTGGGCAGCGAGCTCAGCGGCTTTTTTGGCACGCTGGTTGCCACGCCGATCGCCTACCTCATCGAAATGCGGTTCCGTGGTCCGCCGGCAGTCGTCACCTTTCTTCCCAGCTTCTGGCTGCTCGTGCCCGGTGCACTCGGTCTCCTGAGTGTGACCCGCATGATGAGCGACCGCGCTGCCGGCATCGAAGGGTTGGTTACCGTCCTCTTTGTCATCACTTCGGTGGCACTTGGAACCCTCGTCGGCGCTTCGCTCTACCGCTGGGCCACCGAACGATTCAATGTCTGGCGGCTCCAAATCGGACGGGTCGCAACTTATTTTCGCACCCCCAGAGCCTGAGCGCAGGCACTTCTCTGATTCCCGGAGGCACCGGGGGATTGAAGATGCAAACAGCGGAATTTTTAAAACATGCCTTGCAGGGTCAGAGACCTGGATTCATTAGATTATGAATATTCGAGACTTGAGGGAGAAAGCGGGTAACTAGAGAAAATGCAAAAATGGAGAATCAGAGTTTGCTCGCGAATGAAGCCAATGAACGCGAATAGACGGGTAAGATGGAGAGTTGGCACCCAACACAAGGCCTGCCTTCCTGTGTTGGAAGGTCTACCCATTCGCGGGGATTCGCGTCATTTGCGGGCACCTTCGCTGTCTTGGGGATCGAAACCAATTTGACCTGCGGGCCGTATCGCTTTTATAGCCTTGGCGATCTTTGCAAGTCCTACAAGCTGGCAGCCGCCGACAATTCAGGCCAGAGGAGCGCGCCCGTTTTCATGCCGGCCATGAAGGCGTCGAGGGAGAATTTTTCGTTTGGGGAGTGGGCGTTGTCATCCGGCAATGCCAGCCCAAGCATAAAGGTGTCGGCATCCAGGTGTTTCTTGAACGCGGCGATAATCGGAATACTTCCGCCGCTGCGAACCAGGAGGCACTCGTGGCCAAAGGCAGACTTGGCGGCACGCATGCAAGCCTGGGCGAGCGGGCCGGTGGGATCCACCATGTAGGGGTCTCCCCCATGGCCTTCGGTGAGGGTCATCTTCACAGTTGGAGGGCAGATGGCCTTCAGGTGTTTTTTTACCAGAGAAAGACTTTTTTCGGGGTCCTGGTCCGGAACAAGGCGCATGGTCACCTTGGCACTCGCCCAGGACGGCACAATCGTTTTGCCTCCTTCGCCCTGATAGCCACTTGTGAGGCCGTTGATTTCAAAGGTCGGGCGAGCCGCCCTCTGCTCATCCGGCGTGTATCCGGCCTCCCCGAACAAGGCCGCGACGCCGACCGACTTCCGGAACTTGGTTTCGTTGAACGGAGCCTTTGCCATCAGTTTGCGTTCGTAGGCGGAAAGCTTGATCACCTCGTCATAGAAACCAGGAATGGTCACCTTTCCGCGTTTGTCCCGAAGTTGCCCGAGCATCTGACAAAGCACCATCGCCGGGTTGTCCACCGCGCCCCCGAAGACGCCGGAATGCAAATCCCGATCCGGGCCAACGAGGCGGATTTCCAGAGGGGCCATCCCCCTTAGCGAATAACACAGCGCCGGATGTTTCATGCCGGGAAGCTCGGTGTCCGAAACGACCAGGGCGGAACAGGCGAGTTCCCTGGCGTTTTTCGGAAGAAATCCATAGAGCGCTTTGGATCCCACTTCCTCTTCTCCCTCGATCAGAAAATTCACATTGCAGGGGAGCTCGTTCCCTGTTTTCAGCCAGGCCTCGACGGCATTGATGTGGGCCAGATGCTGGCCTTTGTTGTCACTGATTCCCCGGGCATAGACATTGCGGCCGACCCGGCGCGGCTCAAAGGGAGGCGACGTCCAGAGGTCCAGCGGATCCGGAGGCTGCACGTCGTAGTGGCCATAAACCAAAAACGTTGGCTTTTTCGGACTCTGGCCGGGGGTTTTAGCCAGGACCACCGGATAACCGGTGGTTTTCCGGATTTCCGCTTTCAGCCCGGCCCGCTTGCAGCGTTCAACGAGCCATTCGGCACACCTCTGCATGTCGCCCGCATGGTCCGACTGGGCGCTTATGCTGGGGATCCGCACATAGTCGA
>JBGSSC010000467.1:0-2397 GCA_041737265.1 Terrimicrobiaceae bacterium
AACAACTCGCCCGCAACGGGGTGAGGGCTGTCGCAATCCATGGCAACAAAACCCAGTCGGCCCGCGAACGCGCTCTGGAGGATTTCCGCTCGGGCAAGACGCGGGTCCTTATTGCAACCGACATCGCTGCGCGTGGGATTGACGTGAAGGGCATTACACTGGTCGTAAACTACGACATCCCCAACGAGCCGGAATCATATGTGCATCGCATCGGACGCACCGCCCGTGCGGGTGCCGAAGGGATTGCCATCGCCTTCTGCGAGCCTGCCGAGCGTCAGTTCCTTCGCGATATCGAACGACTTATCCGAGCTGCGATCCCACTCAACGAGGATCACCCCTACTCAGGACGCGCCGGCAATTTTGAGAGCACGGAAGCACAGCCGGCCCGACCTCAAAGACCCCGCCGTACAGAAGTGCGCCTCGACGGCCGCAGGGCCAACCCCGGCGGCAATCGCCGACGCAGACGTTAAGGATTTTGCGTTCCGAGCACCGTTGTTTGTGATTCGTTCCGTCAATTTGTCTTTCTCGTTTTGCGAAGCAAAATTTTCTAATCCGGCAGCGGTGGCGGCAAGGGATGCGCAGCAACGGCCGGGCTTTCAACCTATTTCCGGTCAGGTCCACCTGCCAACATGCCCATGTCTGCCACTGGCTCCGGCCGGATTAGAATGAGCCGACGTTTTGAAGAGCTCGACTTTCGCGAGACTTCCATCGGCGAGCTAAGCCTGCGCCGCAGATTGGTCGCCGAGCTCGATGATCTCGAAGTTTACGAGATCAAGCTGCGTGACTCGTTCCTCATGTCCAGCCTCTTCCACGAAGCGGAGGTTGCCCTTGCAGATCTGGCCCTCACAGGAAGGGAGGGTCCCATGGACGTGGTCGTTGGCGGACTTGGTCTCGGATACACGGCGAAGGCCGCCCTCGGGCACCCCGCAGTGCGTTCGCTTGTTGTCGTTGAGGCACTTGAACCGGTTATTGACTGGCACCGTTCCCACCTCGTTCCCCTCGGAAAAGATCTTTGCGGCGACCCGAGATGCAGGCTCCTTCACGGAGATTTTTTCAAAATGGCACAAACCCCGGCAAGCGGCTTTGAGCCAAACCGTGCCGGGGAAAGAGTTCATGCCATTCTTCTCGACATCGACCATTCGCCCAGAAACCTCCTGGCTGACTCCAACGCCTCGTTTTACTCCCCCGCGGGTCTTTCTTCCCTTGCCGACCATCTTCTCCCGGGAGGGGTTTTCGGGATGTGGTCGGATGGCGCTCCCGATGAGGCGTTTGTGGAAATATTGCGCATTACGATTGGCAGCGCAGAGGCCCGGGTTGTCTGTTTTGACAACCCTCTGACCGGAGGCCAGTCCTCCAGCACGGTCTACCTGGCAGTCTGTCGGACTTGATAACAAGCCTTGCAATAACTTAAGAATCAGTGGTGCTGGCGAGTGCACTCCCCGACAGGCTGCTAACCTTCCGCTTCGCGGAAGCTGATAGCGGAACGGATAAGCGCGGAGCCTCTCAGGTATTTCGCCGGGATTTATTTCTTTGGAAAAAGAGAAAGAAATTTCCGAATCGCGTCCGCTGTTCTACAAAAGGATTCAGATGTTCACTGGACTGGTTGAGGAAGTTGGTGTTTGCCGGAGCATTGTCCGGGTGGAGGGTGGTGCCCGATTGCTCGTCGCCGGGGCAGTGGTTTCCCCGGGAGTTGAGGTGGGTGACAGTATTGCGGTGAATGGCTGCTGCCTGACCGTTACCTCGCATTCCGGAACTGACCTTGGCTTCGACCTGCTGGATGAAACCCTCCGCTGCACGAACCTCGGGGAATTGCGGGAAAATTCCCGCGTGAATCTCGAACGCCCTCTTGCAGCAGGCGGACGCCTCGGAGGACATTTCGTGCAGGGACACGTGGATGCGACCGCAGAAGTCATGGAGGTCGAAAAGGACGGAGCCAATCTGAAACTAGTCATGACCATTCCTCCCGCCTGCATTCGGCATGTCGCATACAAAGGCTCGGTCGCTGTGAATGGAGTAAGCCTGACCGTTGCCGCCGCCGGCGAGGATTCCTTCACGGTGTGGATTATTCCCCACACCCGGACAGCAACTAATCTCGGGGATCTGCTACCGGGTGCCAGAATCAACCTCGAAGCAGACATCCTCGCCAAATACGTCGAACGAATTGTCTCCCGCTAATCCGGCCGGGGCCCGGGCCAAGAGTGGAGAGATGGCAAGGGCTCCAGGCTGGAAACACCTGCCCTCGCCGGCGGATTAGAAAATTTTGCTTCGCAAAATAGGGACTCCTAACGCCCGCCCAAGTTCGCGCAGCGTCATCGTGAGCATATTTTCAAGGCTCGACTGCTGCTGATACTGGGCGCTGATCGTGTTGATCAATGCTTGGTTACGCGCTGCGCGCTG
>JBGSSC010000496.1:0-9273 GCA_041737265.1 Terrimicrobiaceae bacterium
CACGGAGCTCTCCCTCGACGTGCCCGCGTCGCCCACGCCGCGCCGGATTACGATCACCCCCGCCAGCACGCCCGCCTCGCCCTGAAGCGAAGCCCTCTCTTTCCCATGCCCGCGCCCCTGTTTCGCAACCAGCCAACCCACACAATCCGCTCTCCCGACAATGATACCCGCCCTTCCCCTCTACACGCCCTCCGCCACTCGTTACGATACCATGCTTTATCGCCGCTGCGGCTGCAGCGGGATCAAACTACCCGCCCTATCGCTCGGGCTTTGGAATAACTTTGGCGGGCACGATAACTTCGAGACCGCCCGCTCGCTGATCTGCCGCTCCTTCGACCTCGGCATCACCCATTTTGACTTGGCCGACAACTACGGCCCGCCCGTGGGCTCGGCCGAGCTCACCTTTGGCCGTGTCTTGCGGGAGAATCTGAGCGCCCATCGGGACGAATTATTCATCTCCACCAAGGCGGGCTGGGGTATGTGGGGCGGGCCCTACGGCTCCTACGGCGGTTCCCGAAAATACTTGATCGCCGGCCTCGATGCCAGCCTCCTCCGCATGGGGCTCGATTACGTGGATATCTTTTATCATCACACTCCCGACGAAGAGACCCCGCTGGAAGAAACGATGGGGGCGCTCGCCCAGATCGTGCGCGCCGGCAAGGCACTCTACGTCGGCCTCTCTTCCTACGGCCCGCAGCGCACGCGCGAGGCCGCCGCCCTCCTGCGTGGCATGGGGGTCTCCTGCCTCCTCCACCAGCCCGCTTACAATCTCTTTGATCGCACCTACGAGCAGGGCCTCAGGCAGGTGCTCGAAGAGGAGGGCATTGGCTCGATCGCCTTCATCCCCCTCGCCCAAGGCCTGCTCACCAACAAATACCTCCATGGCATACCGGCCGATTCCCGCGCCGCCCGTCCAACCGGCACCCTGGATGCCAGCGCCATCACCGAGGTAAAAATCGCCATGGTGCAAAAACTCAATGCCATCGCCCAAGCGCGCGGCCAGAGCCTTGCCCAAATGGCCCTCGCGTGGGTGCTGGCCCAAGGCGTGACGTCTGCCCTCATCGGTGCCAGCCGCGTCACGCAGATAGAGGAAAACGTGGGGGCCTTGCAAAACCTCACCTTCAGCCCGGAAGAACTCGTCGCGATCAACACCGAGGTCGAAATCACAGGCTCCGGCGATGAGGCATCGACCAGGCCTTAAACACACCCGATGAGCGTTCCCCTCAAGACCCGTATCACGTGGGGATTTGGCGGCGTGGCGGACAATTTCATGTTCAACACGCTCACGGCGCTGGGCACGCTGATCTACGTCAACCATTTCAAAATGACGCCTCTGCTCGCCGGGATTGCCCTCGCGTTGCCGCGCATCGTCGATGCATTTACCGATCCGTGGGTGGGCAATTGGTCGGACAATACGCGTTCGCGATTTGGCCGCCGCCGCCCCTTCATGCTTGCAGGCGTGATACTCTGCGCTTTCATTCTGCCGCTTCTTTGGACCCCTTTCGGACTTGCCACGCTGGGCAACCCCTGGTTCTCGAATGTGCCTTTCCTTTACATCGTTGTGGTTGGAAGTCTCCTGGCCTGTTCCCACACGCTATTCGTCGTGCCCTACACGGCTCTGGGGTTCGAATTAACCGCTGATTATGACGAGCGAACGCAGGTTCTGGCCTGGCGAATGTATCTGGGGCTTTTCGGCTCTCTCGCTTCTGGATGGCTGTTCCGCTTGGCCGCTGCGGATGTTTTTCCCAACATCGCGGCGGGCGCACTCTGGGTGAGTCTCGGCGTCTCGGTGGTTGTCCTGATCACCGGCCTGATCCCGACGCTGGGATGCCGGGAGGCCCAACCCACCACCAATCAGGAGCCATTTTCTTTCTGGGCTACCTGGCGCGACACCATAACCAACCGGCCGTTCGCCATTCTTTTTGGTGCCTACGTGACCGTGATCGTCGCCCTTTTTTCTGCGCAGAGCATCGCCCCTCTGCTCATCCAGCATTATGTTTTTCACAGCAGCGAGAAGGCAATTGGCGCCTTTCAGGGCTGGATGGCTTCTCTGGCGGTCGCGCTTTCTTATTTGAGCCTCTGGCTGATCGCAAAAATCTCCGAACGAACCAGCAAACGCACCGCCATGATCTCCGGCCTCACGCTCGTTTTCCTGGGCACGGCTGGAAACTTTATTTCCATGGATCCGCGTTGGCCCGGCATGATGTATCTCACTGGTGCCGTCACCTTCCTGGGACTCCAAGGTTGTTGGCTGATGGTTTCCTCGATGGTCGCTGATGTGTGTGATGATGACGATCTCAAAACGGGACGCCGACGGGAGGGCATGTTCAGCGCACTGATCGGATTTGCCCTCAAGGTTGCCCAGGGAATCACGTTCGGTATCGGCGGTTACCTTGCCACTGCGGCGGGTTACGACCCGCTCATCGTGGCGGAGTCCGGACTCGACGACGCCACCGCATTCCGCATGAAAGTGCTTCTTGTTGGCTTTCAATGTGCGGGACTTCTGATCGCGATTGCCGCGATGGCATGCTATCCGATCTCGCGCCGCCAAGCTGCCGAGACCCGCCGCCTGCTGGGGAACCGAAACACGGGTAATTGACCGCACCGGTAGCACGTTTTCACTCTACCATAAAGTTCATCACCCCTTGTTTCCCCCGTTTCCGTGTTTAGAATTCCCAGCAATCCACAACCCTCCCTTGCAACAAGCCGTTGACCCGGACCCTTGGAAAACCAGCCTTTGAAAACTCTCCTCCTCGTCCTTGCTCTCCTGATTGTGGCAGGAGCGCTCGCCTGGTTCGTCTTGCCAGGGCCCTCATCAATCAAACCACCCACCCCCTCCGGCCCACCGCCCGCCACCGGATATTCATCGCGAAAAATCGATTGGACCGGTCAAAGTGGACCTTACGATCTCGCGCGGGTCACAGCGGATTTCGGGCCTTCCCAGCTCCCGGTCGGACGGGATTTCGGGCAGCTTGCCAACAAGGAACTGCGGGTGAGTTTCAAAAAGGCCAAAAAAGTCACCGACACCGGATTTTCTCTTCAGGTAAAAGTGCCGCCGGAAAATGCGTATGAACTCGAGTTCAAGATTCGTTATCCCAAGGATTTTCCAGCGGGACTCCATGGCAAGCAATTTGGAATGAGCGGTGGGCGGGGCTACGACGGAGGCCGCGGCGAGGAGGCCCGAACCCAGGGCGATGGCTGGAGCGTGCGGCTGCAGTTCGATGCCCTCGCCGATGGCATTCGCAATTCCCTCTATGTCTATCATGCCGACATGCCCGCCAAATATGGCGATGGACTCAAGGGGGGCAGCTTTCTTTTGCCCAGGGATGAATGGGTCACGATCCGCATTCGCGTCACATTGCCCGAAACCCTCGGCCAGCCGACGGGGCGTATCCAGGTCTGGCGCAATGAGGAACCGGAGATTGATGTGAACACCCTGCGCTTGGTCACCCAGGAATCCGCCCGTCAAGTGGACACCCTCCGCTTCGAGCTCTTCCCGGGCGGCGGCGGCGACTTCCCGGACAAGGACTACGAGATCCGGGTCAAGGACATCTCATGGCGTCCAGTTGTTCCCCAAAGCTAAAACTTCCATGCCCGACAATTCAGCGCATCAACGCGGGTCAACCTCCCGCAACGATTCCCGGTTGCTGCGCCTCGGAGCCCTCGCTCTGTTGCTTTTTGGTATCTCGATGGCTGCTGTGTTTTTGATTCAGCGAATCGGCGCGAATGAGCTTTTTGTGCGCGTGGAAGATGGTCGATTCGCCCTTGGAGATCGTCCCTTCCCTTTCGTGGGGGCCAACAACTACTACCTCCTCTACGAACCCCCTGAGATGACCGAGGACGTCTTCCGTGCGGCTGCGGCCGCCAATCTCACAGTGATGCGTTTTTGGGGATTTCTCAACGGACCCCCTGTCAACGGCGTTTCCATTCAGCCAACCCTTGGCTCGTTCGACGAGGGCAGCCTCGAACGCCTCGACCGGGTGATCGTCCTCGCCCGCCGCCACGGCATCCGGTTGGTGATTTGCCTCGCCAACAACTGGGAACATTTCGGCGGACGGGAATGGTATGCGGCGGCGGCGGGGAGCAAGGATCCTGATGACTTTTATCGCCTTGATGCCTGTCGTTCCGCCTACCGCGCGATGCTCAAGACGGTTGTCGGGCGCACCAACACGATCAACGAAATTCCCTATGCAGCGGATCCGACCATCCTCGGATGGGAGCTCATGAATGAACCCAGCTGTCCCTCGGATCCCACTGGTGAAACACTCACAAACTGGATCGCAGAAATGGGTGCCGCCCTCAAAGCCCTCGCTCCGCACCAACTCCTCGCTGCCGGAGGCGAGGGATTCTTCAACTCTCCAAGTCCTCAAACCGAAAATCCCGATTGGACACGCGATGGAAGTCAGGGCGCCGACTGGGACAGGATCGCAAGCCTGCCCTGCGTGGATTATACGACATGCCACCTCTACCCCGAGCACTGGGGAAAACCCAACGACTGGGGCGAGGCATGGATTCGAGATCACCTCCTCAAAGCATCCACTCTCGGCAAACCCATGGTCCTCCAAGAATACGGAATCCGAGATCGCTCCTCACGCAACGCGATCTACGAGACATGGTGGGCCATCCTCGAAGCGTCCCCCACCTCGGGGTCGCTTGTATGGATCCTGACCGGGAACAGGCCCGATGGAACCCCGTATCCGGATTTTGATGGCTTCGATCTAAAACCCGCAGACTCCACCATGCCGTTCCTCAAGGAGCACGCCCGCCGCATGAGTCAGCGCTCCCGCTCACGTTGAAAAGAAGACGTCTGACCATGCATCGCCCCAACATTCTCTTCATTCAAACCGACCAGCACCTCGCAACGACTCTGGGGTGTTATGGCTCCACCCTTTGCGAGACCCCCCACATTGACGCCCTGGCCGCAGAGGGCTTGCTTTTCCAAAATGCGTATGCCAGCAGCCCAATTTGCACCCCTGCCCGGGCGTCCCTTCACACGGGCCTCTATCCGTCGAAACACGGTCTGCAGACAAACATTTATACCCCCGGCTGCATGATTCATGAACTGCCGGACCACCCGTCTTTGCTCGGGAGGCGACTTGGCCAATTGGGTTATCAGGCGGGCTTCACCGGGAAATGGCATCTCGGGTTCGGTGATGACCGACGGAATCAGCAGGAGTATCAAGCTCACATTCGTGCAGTTCCGACCCTGGATTGGCAAAACCTTGATGGGGCCCTGCCCTCGACGCGTGGGTTTGTTGGCGATGACTTTCCGGGACATGGCGGCATTGGAATCGACACACCCCAATACAAGGCCTCCCTGGCAGAACGTGGAATCACCCTCAAACTCAAACGCTGGCTTAATGAGTATCCCTACAATTGGGAGATCCTCTCCGGCAAGGAAAGTTCGGTGAGCTATTTTCTAACTGAACAGGCGCTCTCACACATGGGAGGATTCTGCGATCAGGAGGCCCCGTTCTGTTACCTTCTCAATTTCTGGGGGCCGCACGGCCCCTACCATGCCCCCACCGAGTATCTCGACCGCTACCGCAACCTGGAGATCCCGCCCTGGGCGTCATGGGACGAGGACCAGTCAGCAAAGCCTTCGATCCACAACGCCCACCGTACTGAAACCACCGTGGATTGGAAATGGGAAGATTTTCAGAACCTGATCCGTACGTATTTTGCCGCCATCACCGAAATTGATGACCAGGTGGGACGCCTCGTGGCATTCCTCAAAACGCGTGGCGTGTATGAAAACACGCTCATCATTTTCTGTGCGGATCATGGAGACTCGCTTGGCGTGCACCAAGGTCTCACCGACAAATCCCTCTTCATGTATGAAGAAACAAATCGCATCCCACTCATCATCCGCGCACCGGCCGGCGATGGCGCGCGCCGTGGAGAGGCGGAAGATCGCTTTGTTGGCACATGCGACCTCTACTCGACCATCCTCGACTTTGCCGGTCTGCCGCCCGGAGATGCCAACCTGGACGGCTGCTCTCTGCGTCCGCTCATCGAAGGAACTCCGGTTGCCTGGCGCGACGAAATCGTCACCGAGGCCTCGGGCCTGGACTTTCTCGCCCACAGCCAACGGGCCCTGCGCTGGTCGCATTTCAAATACGTGTTCAATGCGGGCGGCCCGGATGAACTCTACGACTTGGGCGAAGATCCCTGCGAAATGCAAAACCTCGTTCGAGAAAAACCGGAACTCCTCCGGGAAGGCCGCCAGAGGCTCGACGCATGGATGGAGCGCCAGGGCGATGGCCTTCAAGAACGCTTCCGCCGCCTCACCTGCGAAAGACATCGGCAACCGTGCGTGATCAACCGCCACCCGGGGCAGGTGGAACTTTAAGCGCAGGGGCTTAAGGCGCCACGTAGCTCTTCGGGCCGCCGAGTTTCATGAATTGGCGATAGACATGCCAGCCTGCCCAGAGAGCGGTGAGGCAAATGACACAGGCCGAGGCGAAAGTGTAGCGGTAGTCGTCCGCCTTGACATCGATGATCCAGCCGACAATTGGTGCCAGCGCCATGTTGGCCGGCGCCGCGATGATGCCCGCAGCCGAGGCGAACTGGGCGAACTTTTCGTGCGGAAACAAACGCTGCCCAAGGGACGCCGCAGTGGTGAAAAAAGTACCGGAGAGAACACCATGCGCCACAAGTGCGACGAGGAATGTCGATTGGCTGGTGGCAAAGAAGAAGCCCCAGGCCGTAACAATTGCGTAGCCGACCAGCGCGGCGAGCGAGACGCGGAGCGGATGGAATTTATCGGCCAGCCAGCCCAGCGGGTAGGCCATCACAAGGGAAATGGCGTAGGTCAGGGTGATAAACTGTCCGAGCACCTCCATGCTCACGCCGATCTTCTCGGCGTAGGGAATGGTGAAAACGTTGACAGGCAGGAAGCAGACCCCCGCCGCCATCATCATGATGAAAACCCACAGGTAATAGGCATGGGTGAAGCTCTCGCGGAAGTAGAGCTTCACCGACGAGGTCATCCCGCCGATCACTCCGCCCGTTTCGACGGGACGCGGCGGCGGCGGCGGATAATTGCCCTCCTTGATCTTAAAACAGACGAGCAGGAAGGCTGCCCCGTAGAAGATGCCGATGACTGTCATGATCAGCGTGAAATGCTCCGGCACCTTGCCGAAAATCCAGAAGTTGAAGATCATGCCACCAATCAGGCTGACCGCTCGGAAAAGTCCGTAGAATCGCCCGAGCAGGGGCTGAGGGACAACGTCGTTGATCAGTCCTCCCAAAACGGCCTGCCCGGCAATGGTGGCGAACTCAAACGCCGCCCAAAAAATACCGAAGCAGACGAGCGACAGAACCATCTCATTCTCGACCAGCCCGAGCAACTGCGCCCCTGCGGCGGAGCCACCGAGGGTGCCGTGCAGGCTGGCTCCGATCGGATTCCCCGGCTGACCCAGGCCGTGAAACCAACGGGCCATGACCGGCGTGAAGGCCAGCCCAATCATCCCAAACGCCGCGATCGGCGTGGTCAGCATGAGGTAGGGAATGCGTCGCCCCCATTTGCCGCGGTGACGGTCGGACTTCACGCTGATGATCGGGCCGAGGATGAGCCCGACCAGCGCGGGAAAGGAACTCATGAGCAACCCGAAGAGCAGGTTGGGGACGCCAATATGTTTGAGATACCACGAGGCCATCGGACCGACCGAGCGCTCGCGCATGGACCATGCGAAGTCTCCCCAGAGCAGCCAGAGGAAGAGCACAACGATGCCGCCGGTGGTGTAGGTCAGGGTGCCGACGGTCCAAATTTTTGACTTGGCCGGGACGGATGAGGGGGGAGTGTCTGACATAAGGCGGCAGGGTGCTTGAGCCCACACACAATCCCTCAAAGCGGGATATTCACACCTAAAAATGACTTTACGCTACAACGACGAAAACTGGGTAAAAAAATTTAAGAGTGCCACCTCGTCGGCTGCACGGATGAATGTCTTGCTGGCCTTGCCAGAGTGTGTTGGCAGATCCGCCCGCACGACATTCCCGTCGTTCTACGCGGGAGGTCGAAAAATGATAGAACGGCACGCGCTCAGGGGCGCGTTGGCGGCAACATCTTACCGTGGACAGTCGCGCCGCGAAAAGCCCCGCCGGGCAAATCCAGCACGGCTTCCGCATCATCCACACTCACGCGCACGGTGCCGTCGCGCTCATAGGGGTCGCCGACCGCGACCGACCAGCCTTCATCCGTCTGCTCCAAAATCAATACGCAGGGCCGCGACACCGTGATCCTCCTGCCGCCAGCCTCCAGCGTGCCGCGCTCGTGAAACACCGCGCCAATCCACTTTTTCCCTGGCACCTCGATCGCCTGTAGCGCCGGAGTGTTGGCGAGAATCGTCCACGAGCGACGGGCCTCAAGATCCGGCATGGCGGCGGCCTCGACGCCGGGCAACACAGCCCAGTCCACCGCCAGATTCCGGCCTTCTGCGCCGAGGTCGACATGGAAGGAGAACACCCTCTCCGGCGCTTCCGTGCCTTGCTCCACATCAGCGACCACCTTACGACCCAACTTGGGCGCGAGGTAGCCCACCCCTTCGTGCCAGGCCCAGGCGATATCCGGTGCGGAGGTCGTCTCGCCTGCCGCCAGTTCCCTGACCACGCCACCGCTCGCGTAGCGCGTGCCCGTGGCGGCCGCGAGTCGCTGCTCCAACGAAACCAACGCGGGTCGCGCTTCGTCTTCGGGAAAACTTAACCCGGCGGCGAGATGCACCACGGCATCCTCGAGGAAAAACGTCGCCCGGCGTCCGTCCACCCCGAGGTTGGAGAGTTTCGTGGCGCGCTCGCCATGTGCATCCACCGCCACGCGCTGCGATTGCCACCAGCCCATGACGGCGGTGTGGGCCGTCTCAGCTCCGCCCGAGAACGGCGTGTTCCCGCGCACGTAACGATTGGCCCCTTTGGCGTCGCGATGCCAGGCGGCACGCAGTGCCTCCCCATCCACCTGCCGGGTGATCTGCCCCGGCAGACGCGCGAAATCCATGACGCGAAAAACGCCCTTGCGCGCCACATCTTGAAACTCCCTCGTGTCGCGCCGCACAAAGCTCGTGCCGAGCGGCAGCAACACCGCCTCCTCGGCCTGTCGGCCTTTGTCTCCTTCGGCGGTGGAGAAGGTCTCTGAACCCAGCGTGCGCTCCGACACCGCCCGCAAGGACACCGCCCAGAGCGGATAATGTTTCACCACAAAATCCGCCGTGGCGTAGCGTTGCACCGAGCGGGCCGCCTTGGGCCAGGGCGTGACGCCCGGCTCCCACGCGAGGA
>JBGSSC010000609.1:0-3587 GCA_041737265.1 Terrimicrobiaceae bacterium
TCCTTCACTTCGAGCGAATGCGGGCCGACGCCATGGCAGCGCGACATCTCCGCCTCAATCAAACCCAGCCAGACGATATTGTAAGCACCGCAGCAAACCCCCACCACTCCGCCGCCCGCTTTGGTGAAGTTCCGCACAGCCGCAGCCATGCGTACATTCTCCGGCGTCGCCTTCACGTCGGACTGGTTTTGTCCGGGCTGGCGGTCAATCCCATACCAGCCGCCATGCAGCATGAGCGCATCGCAATCGCCCGGTCGCAAATCCGACAATTCGCTTCGCGCGATGGAAGTGAATTTCATTCCCCACTCGCGAAAACAGCGGACGAATTTCAGGATATTGGCCTTGGGGTCGTTGATGTAGAGGCCGATGGAAAGTGGTTTGGTGGTTTTCATGAAAGCAAATGACGAACAAAAAATTCGTGGCGCCGCCCGACGACCATATCGCCGAACTGTTTCCCGTCCAACCCGGGAAAGTCGTCGTGATAAATGCAACTGCACTCGACCCCCAACTCTTTCAAGCGCCGGATGAAGGGCGGCCCGAAAGCCGGATGGTGGATGCCGTCTCCTGGTTTCGGATCGGTATAGTCTGTGTTGAACTCCCGGTAGGAAAGGGCGATCGGAGGTGCGCCGGAGTTCGCCAGATACAAAGGCGAGGCCTCGCGGAGGATTTCGTCCGCGCGGGGATTGGCAAATCCCAAAGGCCCCAGCGCCGGGGCCCAGCCGGGGTGTTCGTGAGCGCGACCGGGAATCCTGGCGCGGAGATTTTCCTGGTCGAGAAAAGTTGGAACGTTATGGGCGAAAACACAGGTGAGTTTCGAAGAGTGGCGCGCGACGGGATCCGGACTGAGCGAATCGGCCAGATCAGGCGAGAATGCGGTCCATAGGATATTGACAGCGCCGGAAGAGGTTCCATAGGCGCCAATGCGTGAAGGGTCCAAGCCCAGTTCCTTGTGGCAGGACCGCAGGAATTGCACTGCGCGGGCCGTGTCTTGAAAGGATCCGGGAAACGGAGTGTCGTCGGTGTGGCGGTAGTTGATGATCGCCACCGAGATGCCCTGCGCAAGGAAGGAAGGAAGCCCATCATTTGAACGAGCCATCAGCTTGTCACCCCGCATCCATCCCCCTCCATATACGGCCATGACAACCGGTGAGGGCCGCGGCTGCGCGACCCAGAGATCAAGGCACTGCCGTGGGTGCGAACCGTAGGCCAGATTTTCGAATGTGGGCGATGGATTGTTCACATTGGACTCAGCAGATGGCGGGAAAAAAACTCAAGGCGTTGCGCGACAACAATGTCGCCGAACTGGTTGCTATCCAGATCGGGATAATCGTCATGATAGAGGGCACTGCATTCGACCCCTAACTCCTTCAGCCGTTGGATCAAAGGCGGCCCGAATCCCGGGTGATGGATGCCGTCCCCCGGATTCGGATCAGAATACTTGGTGTTGAAATCCCCGTAAGAAAGAGCGACGGGCGGCGCGTCGGAGTTTGCGAGATACAAGGGCGAGGCGGCCCTCAGGATGTCTGTGGCGTGGGGATTCGCAAATCCCAAGGGACCCAAGGCTGACTTCAAGGCAGGGTGTTCGTGAACGCGTTCGGGGATTCCTCCGATCCCGCTGTTCCGGCTCAGAACGGTCGGGGTTTCTTGAGCGAAAACGCAAGCCAGTCGTGAGGATTGGCGCGCAATGGAATCGTCGCTGAACGGATCGGAAAGATCGGGCATGAAGGCGGTCCAGAGGACATTGACCCCGCCGGCCGATATCCCGAACGCCCCGATGCGCGTCCCGTCAATGCCCAACTCGTCCTGGTTCGCGCGAAGGAATTGCACGGAGCGCGCGGTGTCAAGAAACGGTCCGGGGAACGGGGCATCCTCCGTGAAGCGGTAGTTTATCGCGGCAACCGACATGCCTCGAGCAAGAAGCGGAGCAACTTTTTTTCGCGTGCTCCTTTTATCTCCGGTCATCCATCCACCTCCATACACCGACACGACAACCGGAGAGGGACGTGGTTCTGCCACCCAGAGATCAAGGCATTGGCGCGAGTGCGGGCCATAGGATAAATTCTCAAAGTCCGGCGGAGGCGTTTTCAATCGACCGTGATTTGCAGCAGAGCCGTCGTGAAGGCACCAGCCAGAAAAAGTTGTATGACGGCTCCGGAATTTGCCCGCGAATACCGCGAATGAAAACGAATAGAATGATGAAGATAGGATAAGCCAGCCTGGAGAGAAACAGCGCGATTTCTCCTGCTGGAAGTCCTTTCCGTTCGCGGTGATTCGCGGGCCTTTTCTGCGGTTTTCGGGTCTATTCTTCCGATCATTTATTTAGCGGACGCGTAGCAGGATGGGCTTAGCGAATTGCCCCGCTTCGAAGCTGGCTGTGACCCAACCGTCGGCCGGGGCCGCCCCGGATACCGGCTTCCAGGATGATCCGTCCGTGGAGGTTTCCAACGCTTTGCCTGGGAAACTCACGGTTACGGCGGAGTTGGAGGTCAATTCGAAGGTGTTTTTTTCCGTCCGCCGCACTGTGGCAGTGGCTGCGAGGCCGACCATATCGCCCACGCCGTACTCCCACAGACGCACCCGATTCGAGGGCTCGAAATCTTTCCTGGTCACCGGGCCGTCGGGAGTGAAAGCGTTGTTGGAACTGTTCGTTACCCGCCACGTTTTGGAGGCGTCGTCGTTGGAGAGTGTTCGGCCCGTGGAATCCTGCAAACCGGCCAACATCCCGATGGCTCCGGAAACTTCCGGCGGGTTTTCGTTAAGCTTGATGATCTCTGATCGATAATAATCCGCACTGCGCGTAAGGGTCACGCGGGACCCTTCACCTTCCGGACTGATGCTCTGGATGGTGAATGCCGCCGGATGACCAGGGGGTAAAATGCTGACAATCCCTCCTGCGGCAGCAGGAGGCAGAGGTTGGTCGGTGAGGAAGGATTTTCCTGCGTAGTCCACCTTGGCAATGGTGGCCTTGATCTCCCGTGCGGGGAGAACGAGTTTCAGCGCATCGCCTTGCAGCAGTGTGCCTCCGGTCAGGGTTGCAAGACGCAACCCTTCGCCATCGGTCGAATAGAAGGCGTATTCCGCGGTGACCTGAAGGGTGCCCGCGCCGGTTTCCATTGTCCGGTTTTTGTAAGGGCGGCCATTGGTGAAGATTATGTCACGATGTCCGTTCCTGGTCTCGACCTCGACCGCTGCAGCGCGGATGGCGTCCTTTTCATTTCCGGCAATCACAAGTTGCCGTTTGGAAGTTAGGAAGGGTTCGCCTGAGTAGGGTTCGATGATGGCGGTGAAAAGGGATTCGAGTTCCCCCTTTTTGTCCTCCCCCGCCCTGCGCTGAAGCATGGCATGGGTGAATCGGTAGGGGATGTTCTCTTTATGACAAACCACATCGGCCTTGAGGGTATGGACACCCTGGGCATCAAAGAGTGTGAGGCGGGTAAACTTCCGTGGAGCATCGGGTTCGAAGCTCTTGCCCAGCATCAGGTTTTCCGAACCGATCCGTGGGTTTTTGACTCCGGGTTCATCGCGCAGGTAACGCCAAGTGGCCTCGAAGGTCTCGGGGGCCTCGCCGGCAGCCTTGACCTCGGGGC
>JBGSSC010000614.1:0-4790 GCA_041737265.1 Terrimicrobiaceae bacterium
GGCAAGCGGGCTGCCGGTGGCTTCGAGGTGGCGCTGCACGAGGCTTTGCAGGCATTTGATGTCTTCTTCGGCCTCCAAGCGGGTTGCCTCAACAAGCTGGGGATTCAGGAGTTCTTCAAATGTCCCGGCGGCATCCAGTACGTAGGCAACTCCTCCGGTCATGCCGGCACCAAAATTTTTGCCGGTTGGACCCAGGACGACCACCCGCCCGTTCGTCATGTACTCACATCCGTGATCGCCAACCCCTTCAACGACTGCGGTCGCGCCCGAGTTGCGCACGGCAAAACGTTCGCCGGCCCGGCCGCAGGCGTGAAGGACTCCGCCGGTTGCGCCATAAAGAACGGTATTCCCGATGATCATGGACTCGGCGGCCACAAATTTGTGGCCGACCGGGGGCTGGACAATGATTTCACCGCCGCTCATGCCTTTGCCGACGTAGTCGTTGGCCTGCCCGGTGAGGATGAGGCGGAGGCCCGGTGAAAGAAAGGCCCCGAGGCTCTGGCCGGCGGTACCGGAGAGGTTCACTTCCAGAGTTCCCTTGGGCAGGCCCTCAGCTCCGTACTGGTAGGCAATTTCTCCTGAGACATGGGTCCCGATGGCGCGGTCCGTATTAATAACTTTGTATTCGAGGACCGCCGGCTTGCCGTCATTGACGGCCTCCTTGGCATCCTGAAGGATGATGTCGTCGAGTGTCTGGTCCTCCGGCCCGTCATTACGGTCGCGGGTGGCGTAGCGGATGGCTGTCGGGTCGTCCTTGGCAACATCGACAAGCATTCGACTGAGGTTGAGGGTGTTGGCTTTGGGATGATCGGGGACATGGCGTTGCCGCAAACTTTCCACTCGGCCGACCATTTCATCGACCGTGCGGTAGCCGAGGGTCGCCATGATCTCGCGGACCTCCGAGGCGACCCCGTTGAAGAAGGTGACCACGTTTTCGGGTTTGCCTTTGAATTTGGCGCGGAGCCGGTCATCGAGAGTGGCGACGCCCACCGGGCAGGTATTAAGGTGGCATTGGCGCACGTAAACGCAGCCCATAGCGATAAGGGCAGACGTCCCGAAGTTGTATTCCTCGGCTCCCAGAAGTGCCGCGTAAACAATATCTTCTCCCGTGCGCATGCCTCCGTCGGTGCGGAGCGTGACGCGATTCCGGAGGCCGTTCAGCATGAGGACCTGGTGGGTCTCGGCGATCCCGAGCTCCCACGCTCCACCGGCATTTTTCACCGAGCTCAGCGAAGAGGCTCCCGTTCCTCCCTCGTGTCCGCTCACGAGGATGATGTCCGCATGCGCCTTGGCGACTCCGGCAGCAATCGTGCCGACACCCGCTTCGGCGACGAGTTTCACGCAGACGCGAGCGCGGGGGTTGACCTGCTTGAGGTCATAGATGAGTTCTGCGAGATCCTCGATCGAGTAGATATCGTGGTGCGGAGGCGGAGAGATGAGGGTAACTCCGGGGACAGCATGGCGGAGTTTCGCGATGTAGGCGCTCACCTTGTGGCCGGGAAGCTGCCCTCCCTCACCGGGCTTCGCTCCCTGGGCCATCTTGATTTCGATTTCCTTCGCGCTGGCGAGGTAGGCGGCGCTGACGCCGAACCGACCGCTCGCAATTTGTTTGATTGCGCTGTTTGCGAGGTCGCCGTTTTCGCGGCGGTTGAAACGTTCGGGATCTTCCCCTCCCTCGCCGCTGTTGGATTTGCCGCCGATGCGGTTCATTGCGATGGCGAGCGTTTCATGGGCCTCGGGGCTCAGGGCTCCGAGCGACATGCCGGCCGTTGTGAAACGCTTGCGGATTTCCTCCACCGGTTCGACCTCGTCGATCGGGACGGGACCGGACGGTACGGGCACCATCTCGAGCAAATTGCGAAGGGAGTGCGGGCGGTTGGCGAGGACCGCATCCACATACTTTTTGTAGTCTTCGGCTTTACCCGCCTTGTCGGCCCCTTTGATGCCGACGTAGGTGTGAAAGCTTTGGATAACGGGCGGGCTCACCACGTGCATCTCACCGCCGCGGCGGAAGCGAAAAGTGCCGGCGTCATCGAGTTTTCCGGCTTCGACCGGCGTGCCACCCGCATAGGCGGCGGTGTGACGCGAGAGACTCTCACCGGCGATTTCCCCGAAGCCGATGCCCTCGATCTGGGATGTTGTGCCGTTGAAACACTGGTCGATGAGTTTCGATGAGATTCCGATGGCTTCAAAAGTCTGGGCACCGCGGTAACTGCTCACGAGGGAGATGCCCATTTTGGACATAATTTTGAGAAGTCCGCTTTCGAGGGCTTTCTTGTAGTTGAGTGCCGCTTCCGCAAAGGTCATTGAGAGACCCCCTTTCTCAATTGCTTCACGGATCGTTTCAAAGGCAAGGTAAGGATTCACTGCGCTGGCACCGTACCCGATGAGGCAAGCGACCTGGTGGACGTCGCGGGCCTCTCCCGTTTCGCAGAGCACAACGGCTTTCATACGCTTTCCGGCGCTGCGCAGGTGGTGGTGAACAGCTCCCACCACAAGCAGCATTGGAACTCCGACGCGGTCGTGGTCGACGGACCGATCGGAGAGAACCAGTAGCCGCGCCTCTTGGTCGACTGCCGCCTCCACCTCCGCACAAATCCGCTCGACAGCCGGTGCGAGGCCTCCTTCACCCTCTGCAACCGGCCACGTACAATCAATGGTTGAAGCCCGGAAATCGCCGCCCATGGAGCACAGGCTTTTCAGCTCTGCATCCAGAAGGACCGGGCTTTTCAACATGATCTGGCGGCAGTGCTCCGCAGTCTCGGACAGCAGGTTGCGACGCCACCCGAGGACCGTGTAAAGCGACATGACGAGCTTCTCGCGGATCGGATCGATCGGCGGGTTCGTCACCTGCGCGAAGAGTTGCTTGAAGTAGGTGTAAAGAAGCCGTGGACGGAGGGAGAGAACGGCAAGCGGGGTGTCGTCTCCCATCGAGCCCACCGGCTCGGCACCGTCCTTCATCATCGGCTTGAGAACCATCTCCACTTCCTCGCTCGAATACCCGAACGCCATCTGCTTCTGCGTGAGGCTGAGGATATCGAGATCACCCTCCGGGGCAGGAATTTCTTTGGCGTTCAGGTGGGGGAAGGGAGTCAGGTTTTTTGCAACCCACTGGCCATAAGGTTTGCCACGGGCCAGGGTTTCCTTGATTTCGCGGTCGCGAAGAATTTTCCCTGCGGCGGTATCCACCGCGATCATCTCTCCGGGCGCAAGACGTCCATTCTCGACGGAGTTTTTCAGGTCGAGGCCGCCGATGCCGACCTCAGACCCCACGGCGAGGATGCCGTCCTCACTGAGCGTCGTGCGGGCCGGGCGCAGACCATTGCGATCGAGGCATGCGGCAACGGTGATGCCGTCTGTGAAACACAGGGCAGCCGGCCCGTCCCAAGGCTCGCATATGCAGCGGTGGTATTCGTAGTAGTCCCGCATTTCCTTCGAAAGGGATTTGTCCGAACTCCATGCGGGAGGAACCAACATCGTCATTGCGTGCAAAACGCTCCGGCCGCTCATGGTGAGGACTTCGAGCACATTGTCGAGGCTGGCGGAATCCGAGCCGCCCGGCTGGATGATCGGCTTGAGCAGATCGATGTCCCGGCCCCAGAAATCCGCGCGGAGTTCCGCCTCGCGTGCGAGCGTCCAATTGCGGTTGCCGCGGATCGTGTTGATTTCGCCGTTGTGTGCCAGCATCCGGAATGGCTGGGCGAGCGGCCAGGTCGGGAAAGTGTTTGTGCTGTAGCGCTGGTGGTAGACGCAGATCGCGGTCTCGTAGTCGGGATTTTTGAGATCGGGGTAGAATTTTTCCAGGGATGCCGAGACGAGGAGTCCCTTGTAAACGAGCGTGCGGTGGGAGAAGGAGGGGATGTAGAAATTCTGGATTCCGTCGGCCGCGGCGCGGTCTTCGATTTCATTGCGTGCGAGGAAGAGTCGCCGCTCGTAATCATCATGCGCCATGCCCCAGGGCTTGCCGACGAGCACCTGCTCGATGCGGGGCATGGTGGTCTGTGCTTTTTCGCCGAGGACCCGCAGGTTGATCGGCACCTCGCGCCAGCCAAAGAGGAAGAGTTCCCGTTTTTCCAAGACCTCCAAAGTGATGGCCTTGGCGCGGGCCTGTGCGTATGCGTTGTCGTGCGGAAGGAAAAGCACGCCAATGCCGAGGTCCTGCTCGCTGTACAGCGTGTGACCAAACCGGGTGATTTCGCTCGCGAAGAGTTTGTAAGGGATCTGGGTCATGACCCCTGCCCCGTCGCCCGTGGCGGCGTCCGCATCCAGCGCACCGCGGTGCATGAGACTGGAAATCGCCCGAAGGCCCGTGGTGAGGATCCGGTTGGAGCGGCGTCCGCTGACCTGGGCGATGAAGCCGACCCCGCAGGCGTCATGTTCGTCTTCGGCGCGGTAGAGTCCCTTGGAGTTTGCGGGGCAGGAGTTGTTCAGCATGGTATGTGATCGGCAGGTTGGGCGGTGGTGTCCGGCGCGGTGGACCGGACAAACCCAGCAATCTTCGTTCCAGACCACGGCCGTGTCACATAAAATATCCCTAATCCGGCGGGAGCCGGTGCCAAGAGCGGGATTGTTGGCAAGGGGAGCCGGTTAGAAACGGCCTCCAACGCCGCCGGATTAGAAAAATTTTGCTGCGCAAAATGGAGAAAACGCGTTGGACGCTTCCTTGCCTTCCGTTACCTCCCGGGGGAATTTTCAAGGTGTCCAAGGAGCAATCGCGCTATCGTGGGGGAGTTGAAAGCCTGGACGGCACTTTGCGTCCGTTGCAAGGCGTGAGCCCTGCATCGTTTCAG
>JBGSSC010000660.1:0-2429 GCA_041737265.1 Terrimicrobiaceae bacterium
CCGGGGGCATCGCCCGCCTGGCGGATGAAGCCGAAGATCTTGAGCGAAATCACGGGCAGCACGCACGGCATGAGGTTGAGAATCAGCCCTCCCAAGAAGCCGTAGAGCAGCGCCATGAAAAGCGAGGGGGTGCCTGCGGAAGAACGTGCCTCAGGAGCAGAAAGGGAGGGCTTTGCAGGGGATTCGATGGTCCATCCACGGGTTTCACCCGGGGTTTCGACGGTCAGGAGCGCTTTAAATGGAGGTTTGGCGGAAATCCCGATCGAGTTGTCGGAGGGATCAAACGCGGGGTGGCCGGCTTCTTCTTGACCTTCTGTGAGTGGAAAAAGGTCCACTTTGGAGTCGGCGGGCAAACCCGGAATCCGGATTCTGATTTTCCCCTCGGAATCACTCCATCCCAGTTCGTAGGGCAGGGGAGTCCTGTCCGGCATTCTGGCCTGGAATTCCGAGAAAAGAGCCTGGTTGTCGGGGGAGGGAGTTCCCACCGGCAGACGGAGGTCCAGCGATGCCGAGCCCGGGATGCAGATCGCCTCACAAACCAGCCAGGTTGCCTTGGCCCGAATGGAAACCTCAGTCGAGGCAAGTGCCGCCGGGGGGATGATGGTTGTCATCAGCATCACCCGGCCTTTGTAACCAAAAGCATGGATGTCGCCGGGTTCAATAATCCGGCGGGGGAGCGGCCAACGCAGCGGGCCGGCCGAGAAGCCCGGCGGCAATTCCCACGCGATGGATGTGGGAAGGCCGGCATCTCCGGGTTGCTCCCAGTAGGTATGCCATCCCTCCGCCATTTCAAGGAGGAGCCCCACCTCGAAAGGAAGTCCCGCCGCGACCGCCGAAGTGTCGGCCAGAAGCGTGGCCTTGACGAGTGTACGCCCTTCGTACTCCTGCGCGGCCAAGGGAAGGAGCCCGGACGAGATTACGAGCAGCGCGACCAGGGCCGCAGTGATGCTACCTCCGCGCGCTATGGGCATTATTCCTGTCGGCTACAAAAAGGTTGGCCCCCCGTTTTTGGAGAACGAAGGTGTTATTGTCGCCCAGTTTTGTCCAAGGGCCTGCCGGAACATCCCGTGCCTCAACGAATTTCCAGTCACAAATGTCCTTGCCGCGAAGGCCCAGGTAGTCTCTCACGGCCGGGGAGACATCGAGACCGGCCCCCTGATTCAGGTTTGGCCTCGGACGGTCATTACCGAAAACGTATTGGTAGTGGTCCGTGCGAAATGGGCCGCAATCCTCCCATTGTGCGTAGGCAATACGCCCGCCGTGGCGGATCGCGAGCCAGCGTCCTTTGACAACGGACTTGCCGGGGCGCGAGAAGGCTTGTTTGAACCAAGGGATAACCTTGCGGGCCTCGGGTTTGGTGGTGCCCCTGGTGACGTCGTTGTATGGCAGCGCGACATAGAACGGATTCTGTCTTGGCACAAAGCCTTTCGGAAGGAAGTTTGAGCGTTTCTCAGGTTCAGGGTGGTCGGTGCCTCCGAAATTGCGTGCCCAATCCTGGTCCCATGAACTTTTGTGGTTGGGCGTGGGATTATTCGCCGTTGGCCTTTCGCCGACCCAGAAGACGGTTGTGACGATGTTGGTTTTCCAGGGATACCTGTTGAACCCGAGCCGGGCTCCCGATGCGGCAGTGACTTGGGGCTCAATCGCCCCAAGGGTGTTCTCCCGCAACCGCATGGCAAGCTGGGAAAACTGGTCGGCCGTGGAGGATGGTGGCTTCGAATCCGCGGCCCGACCGAGGGTCGTAGCCAGAGCGAGAGCGCACAGGAAAGGGAGGTATCTCATGAGTCAACGGGTATTGTCCCCCAGTGTGCCCCCCCGCGCAACCTGAAAACTGCTCTGTCGGCTCCCCCGCAGTCCCCACTCATCCGGCGTCACGCCTGATCAGGGACCGATCCTTCGGGCCTTTTCCTGAGCTTCAAGGCAGAGTTCGGCGGCCTTGAATGCATGGGTCTGGGTCATGGCATTCTCTGTGCGGTTCAGCACATCGAGGATCAGCTGGCCAAAGAAGGGATACCCAACTTGCCCGGCACATGGGATCCGGTGTTCACCTTTGGAGTCCACAAGGAGAAGCTGATCTCCTCCGTTTGAGGTGGTGATATCGGTGTATTTGCGCAACTCGATCGAGCCGGTTGTTCCCATGATAAAGGTCCGGCCGTCGCCCCAGGTGCTCAAGCCGTCCGGTGTGAACCAATCCACCCGCCAGTAGCCGGAGGCCCCGTTGTCGGCCACCAGGCAACAATCCCCGAAATCTTCGAGTTCAGGGTGGCCGGGATTGCCAAAATTGCCGGCAGCACTCGCAGTGACGGTTGCGTCGGAGGCGCCTGTGAAATGCAAAAACTGTTCACACTGGTGGCTGCCGATATCGCAGAGGATCCCGCCATACCTGGCCCGCTCGAAAAACCAGGAGGGGCGGCTGGCGGCGGACAGGC
>JBGSSC010000677.1:0-2551 GCA_041737265.1 Terrimicrobiaceae bacterium
GTGCAGGCGGGCGAACGCGTCCTAGTGAACGGCGCGTCCGGCAACGTCGGGTCGTCGGCGGTGCAACTCTCGAAACACCTCGGCGCACATGTCACGGCGGTGTGCAGCGCATCAACTGCCTCACTTGTCCGCTCGCTCGGCGCCGACGAAGTGATCGACTACGCGACTTGCGACTTCGCGGCCGGACAGGCGCGTTACGACGTCGTTCTTGATAGCGTGGGAAATGCACCGTATTCCCGCGTGAAGGGCGTCCTCGCGCCTCGTGGCCGACTGCTCGCCGTGCTCGCTGACCTTCCCGCAGTACTCGGTTCCGCGTTCGTCGGCGGCAAGAAATCGCACCGGGTCTTCGCCGGCCCCGCTTCTGAAAGGGCCGAGGACCTCATCAAGCTCGCCGGGCTCGCCGCCCAAGGAAAGTTTTGCCCTGTGATCGACCAGCGCTTCCCTTTCGACCGCATTGTCGATGCATATCGCATTGTCGACTCGGGAAGGAAGAAGGGAAGCGTCGTCCTCCGGCTGGATCCGCGCTCGACACTTACCAATTGAAAAAGTGTGTCGCCATGAAAGTGAGACGACTGAGGGGATGAAAACGTCGTTCGTGTCTCCTCCTCCTCTAAACGGGTCAGCTCAAGGGCTCAGAGCGTATCCTCCCGGTTGGGAATAACGGACGAGAATCCTGCGGACTTCCTCGATTGCGGTCGCGTTTTGATGGGCTCCGTGGTTGGAGGGCACGACGAGTTCGGAAACTGCCCCATCGATGTGCGAACTCCAGTAGGGAACAACTCCATCCGACATTGCGGGTTTTGAGCGGTCCTTGTTGCCGCCTTTGCCGCGGTCGCCGCTGATCACATGAAGCGGAACTCCATTCTTCATGGGGATTGAGTTGATGGATTTCACGAAGCGGTTGTTGGGTGCAAGGGTATCGATGCTGTTGGGGATTCTTTTTACCCGGAGGTCGTCGCTGCCAAAAGCGGACAGGCGCAGGGCATCTCCCGCCGCTTGCAGGTTGGATGGTACCTTGACGAGCATCGAACCAATCCGCCCAAGCGGGTTCCGGGCAATATCGCTCCCCCTCAGGGGGGCGGAAATAAAGATCACGCGTCCGACTTCGGGGCGGTGTTTGAAGAGGAGGGTTTCCTCAATAAGGTGGCGATCGTCGGCATCAAGGCTTGTGGCAGCGGGGGATTTGCCGAAAATGTCGGTCCAGAGTTTGGTCCCGGAATCGGTGACGAGGAGGCGGCCGATGCACCCACCCATGCTGTGTCCGATGACGACCATCGGCTTGCGAATCGCAAATTTCCGGCCCACGGCGTCCAGCTCGCGGCGCAGGAGCGCGGCAGAGTAGGGGTAGGGATATCCGCTGGGGTAGCTGAAGAACCAGAACTGGTAATTTGCGCGAATCTGCGGGTCGGCACGCAGTTTGTTGATCATGGGGGTCCATGTCGCTTCGGAGTCCATAAGGCCGTGGATAACCAGGACGACCGTCTTTTTCGGATCATAGGGCTCAAGGCGGGAAATCCTCGCCGTCTCCGCATATTTCTCCGGCTGCAAAAGGCGGGGAAGTCCCAAGGTTTGTGGCTTGGCACTTTCCAGCAACACGGCCAGCGGGACGGTGAAGTCCGCGGCCAGAGGCAACGGCTTCCCGTCAATCCGCGTGGACTCCACAGCGAGCGGATCTTCAAAGGAAAGCACGGCATTCCGACCCCGGAAATCCAACAGGGCCGTGACTCCGTAGAATGTGCGGGGCAGTCCAAATTCCGTGCGATAATGCTCGTTGCGCTCCCGGCCGATCGCCACCAGGGGAGCCCCCACACCTTCCCGCACGGAACGCTCCCTCACGTAGCTTCCCCGAACATCGAACTGGTCGGCAGGAACGAATTCGTAAAGTCCGGGGTTCCAACCGGGACGCAGGTCCTTCTTCCAGGTGAGAAGAAAATCCCCTTCCGCCGAGGGAACCCGGACCGGCGACTTCCATGGGGCAAGTTGTGCCTTCTGAATCGCAGTGACTGCCCGGGCCACGGCAAAATTGTAGGTCTCCCGCGCAGTGGCATTCCGCGGGTCTTTGACGAGTTGTGCAGAGGCCGCGTGAGCCACGGCCAGAAACTCGCCAAGTGCGGCGAGGGGTTGTCGTTTCTCCGTGCGCATGGCGGCCTGCATCCGGCGCACGGCAGGGTCCCCGCCTTCTTCTGCCACGGGAAACAAACGGGGACGCCTTTCCGACACCGACGCAATCCGTGCACAACCTGTCATCAGAATTGCGAGGAGCAATGCAATGACGAAGGAAGGTTTGTAGGGCAGGAGTTTCATGGGTCCGGAATAACTCAGCCGCTCTTTGCTGTAAATGCGTTCAGCGCGGCTCCTAGCGCAATGATCTGCGGCAGGGTGAGGATTGGGAGAGCAAAGGCGAGGAGCCAGCGGCCGGTTGTCTGGCGCAGCACAAGAATCTCGGTGTAGTCGGTCGAGGCCCCCGCCATGAGGAACGCGAAGGCGTTGCCCGGCGCGGACGCCCGGTTGAAAAGATCGGCGGCAATCGGTGTCGAACCTTCCGAGCAAA
>JBGSSC010000701.1:0-1708 GCA_041737265.1 Terrimicrobiaceae bacterium
CCTCGCCGTGATGGAATCTCCCAGAAAAACCAACTTGGAATTCCTGGCCACCAGCTCAGCGTTCATCTGCTCGTGTTTAGCCTCATAGGCAGCGCTGGTTGCGTCCGACGCAAACTGGGGCATAACCGCATCGATCGGTTGCCAGATAATGTTTCGGGGCGGTTCCGGCACCTCTCCGGACGGCAGGTCTTCCAAAATATACCTCAGGCGTCCCCCGCCAACTGCCGCTCCCTCCGTCGATCCCGGCCCGACTGCCACCCGCACCGTGTCGCCTTTTTTGAGCGGACCGAAGTTATGTTGAAATAGTGTGGGAACCAAAGCCTTCTCGACCAATGCCTCTTTCACTATCCGATCATTGAGCAGTATTTTCAGCGATACCGGATTTTTGATTGCCTTGTTTTGAAGATTGCCGTGCTGCAGCCAGACGTCGCCCTTGGAGTCTTCGGGCAGGGTGAATGAGGCCACCGCGCAACGAATCGCCCCGTCGGTGTCCCGATAGCCCAGCGCAACCCCTCCCGAACTCACCGACGGCCGATCTGATCTGAAAATACCCCCGGTGTCAGGTACTCCGCGCCCTGCAAAGCGTTTTCCCCGAGGCCCCTCAGACCAGGTTTCCTGCATTTGGCTATAACTCGAAGCGTCGTTCAAAGAGCCTCCTGCATTCCACTCAAATTTCCAGGCTTCACCCGGCTTGTCCTGCTCGGAGGCCGTTCCAAACGAAGCCAACAGATCCGCATGAACGGATCCTCCGGATGCAAGCAGCCATCCCAAAGCAACGGCCAAACATGCGGGCGATAATCGTGCCATAAATTTCATTCTAAATCCCGCAGTTGAAAGAGCAGAAAATACCAGAGTTTACCATAAAGAGCATGAAGGAAAGGAGTGCATTAGCCTGCACTTTCAGTATCGGCTGCCCCTTGGCGGAGACAATTCAGTTCGCGAAACCAGCGGACATTGGGCCATCTTTACCCGTGGAATCTTATGGCCGGCGGCGCTGACGTTGCAGGAAGAGCAGGCTGCCCAGACCCGCGAGGAGGGTGAGTGCGGTCGATGGCTCGGGGATCACTTCGAGGTAGAGCGCCGTGCTTGGACCATCCACCACGAACGAGCCGACCGAAAGGCCCGGTGCAAGGTTGGTGCCCGCAAAGTCGCTGTCCACAAACCCGGATGTTCCTGTCCAATTCACGAGCTGGTACCAGCCGGCTTCACCGCCGCCGTCAAAGTCAAATGTCCATCCGCTGCCGCTCCCTTTGATAAAATCGCTGCCCGCCGCGGTAAGGTTCAGGAGATCGCTGGTTCCGGGTGAGGCCATGTTTGGGCCCGCTGATCCCAACTCGAAAACCCAGTTGCTGCCGGCGTTCCATGTCACATCGTCGTCAACGGTGAGAGTTCCAATGCTGTTGCCCGGGCGCAGGGAGCCGCTGATGGTCGTGTTGCCGGTGATGGTGCCGTTACCTCCGAGAATCCCGGAGCTGCCCACATTTACCGTCCCGGTCCCGGTTCCAGATCCCGTCGTGTTATTCACCAGCAACGTGCCGGCGCTGATTGTCGTTCCCCCGCCATAAGTATTGTTGGCGGAGAGGGTGACGGGGTAGGTTCCAGCGGTAGTGGGTGATCCGGTGATGAGGCCGGTGCCGGTGCCGACGCTCAAACCGGTGGGCAGTCCGCTCGCGCCGTAGGAGGTGGGCGAGCTGGTGGCGGTGATCTG
>JBGSSC010000712.1:0-1898 GCA_041737265.1 Terrimicrobiaceae bacterium
ATCTACGGCCAGGATGTCGGTTCATTCGGTGGAGCGTTCAAGGCAACAAAGAATCTTGCCAAAGAATTTCCAGGCCGCGTCCTTGACAGCCCGCTGAGCGAGGATGCCATCATCGGAATGGCCATTGGTGCGGCGATTGAAGGCATGCGACCGATCGTTGAGATGCAATTTGCGGATTTCTCGACCTGCGGATTCAATCAGATCGTCAATCACGCCGGCACTCTTTTTTACCGCACGGGAGTTCCCTGCCCGATTGTAGTCAGGCTTCCCTCGGGCGGAACCGCGGGCGGCGGACCGTTCCACAGTCAGAGCATGGAAGCGCTCTATGCCCACTATCCGGGCCTGATCGTGATGACACCCGGCACCGTGGAGGATGCCTATGGAATGATGCTTGAGGCGGTCGCGCTCGACGACCCGGTCCTCTTTTGCGAACACAAGTTTCTGTATAACCACCTCAAAGCAGATGCTCTTCCTGAGACCTCCCTGCCAGTGGGACAGGCACGGCTCGCCCGCGTGGGCCGCGATGCGACCATCGTGACCTATGGTGCAATGCTTCACGAGTCCCTGGCCGCTGCCGACACGTTGGAGTCCGATGGCTACCGCATCGAGGTCGTGGACCTACGGACCGTCAAGCCGATTGATACCGATACGGTCCTCGGTTCGGTGGCGCGCACCGGGAGGCTGCTCTGTGTGAGCGAGGCCTATCCGTGGGGGGGGGTTTCCGCCGAGGTGGTCGCACGGGTCTGTGCGGAGGGGTTCGGGCTTCTGGACGTACCGCCCCAACGCCTCAACGCGAAAGACACTCCGGTTCCGTACCACCCCGACCTCTGGTCATCACACCGGCCTACTGCTTCCGCAGTGGAGGCTGCTGTGCGACGACTGCTCGAAATGTAATCCTTATGGCCAAGATCCCGATCATGATGCCCCAGCTTGGCGAATCCATCGCCGAGGCCACCATTGTCCGCTTCCTTAAAAGCGAGGGCGAAAACGTAGAAACTGATGGCCACCTCATCGAGGTTGAAACCAACAAAGCCGTGATGGAAGTCACTGCACCATGCGCGGGCAAGCTTTCAGGCCCTTTGGCCGAAGAAGGTTCGAGCTACCCGGTGGGTGCCATCCTCGGGCACATTGAGGTATCCGATGAGGAAGCCTTGCGACTTGGACTCTCCTCTGAGGAACCCGAAGCCGGGGCTCCTGCCGAGACGAAGGGGTCGGATTTGCCAAAATCCAAGTCCCCTCCCCAAGTGAAAGCAACGATTACGGGCCTCCCTGTTCCCGCTCATGCGGGGGGCGTGAGCTACCTTTCGCCCCGGATGAAGGCCCGCATGGCCGAACTTGGTCTCCATGCAGCCGATGTTGCCGGAGTGCCAGGGAGCGGTGCGGCCGGAAGGGTGACCATCGACGATCTCGAACGGTTTCTGGAAGACCTTGAGCGCAACGAGTCCTCTCCGGCCTCTTCCATGCGGGTGGCTGTTGCTGATGCGATGCGCCGCAGTTGGACGCGGCCGCTGGCAACCGTCGTCCTGCCCGTTAGACTGGACACAACGCTGGCCCATCGCCGCAAAAACGCCCCCCACAAGGCCGGACTCGCCCTCTATGCCCTGCGGGCGCTGGCGATCGCGCTCGCCGAACACCCGGCTCCGGCCGGACGCCTCATCGGAGACCGAATCATTCACCCGAGGTCGATTGACATCGGCTTTGCCGTTGAGGCGGTGGAAGGTGTTTTGGTTCCGGTGATCCGCAACGCGGACCAAACACCGCTGTCGGAGCTCATCGCCCGCTACGACCGGCTTGTGGCGCTCGCCCGCGAACGCCGCCTGCCCGCAGCCGAAACCGGCGGGTCGATTGCCACGGTTACAAACTACGGAGTTTTCGGCCTCACCTTTGCCACCCCCATT
>JBGSSC010000730.1:0-12396 GCA_041737265.1 Terrimicrobiaceae bacterium
CGTGCCGGGAGAAAGCGGTTCTTCACCCGCACGGCCAGGAACAAGGCGATTGTGCAGGTCGCATTGGATTCGCGCACGGAGGGAAGCCCCGTCGTCCGAAGCGGGACAAAAACTCACCCGGTGTCGCATGAGGCGGGGGTGGCCCTTGTCGATGCTGCGGCAAGATTCCGGCTTGGACGCAAGCGGGAGGCCTGGCTGCGGGCAGAGGTTTTACACGGGCGTCGGGAAGCGCTTTTCCAGGCGCTCGCAGCCGGGATGGGATACAAAAACAACAAGGTCCCGTTCCTGCTGGTTGCGCAGCGCGTTCGACTCGCACGCGCCGCCGCAGCGGGCGGAGAGGCTTTGCTATTCGGCATTGCTGGGTTTCTGGAGGCGAAACGATTCGATGCGGGCACAGATGCCACCCGGGGGTATTCGCGCGGGCTGTGGGATGAATGGTGGGCGATCCGCGACCGCGAGGCCCGGCTTCAGATTCCTGCCGATGCATGGTCCATGGGTGCTCAACGCCCCCAAAACCACCCCCACCGCCGCATGGGCGCACTGGCTGCGATGGCAATGGATTTCGAGGCCATGGAACAGGCAGTCACCACCGCCGATGCCTCAGCCTTCGCCAGGGCCCTCGCCGGACTCAATCATCCCTTCTGGCAGACGCGTTGCTCTCTGGATGGTTCCCCGCTCAACCCTCCCTGCGCATTGGTCGGCTCCCAACGCGCCGTGGACCTCGCGGCCAATATCCTCGCCCCAGCCGCAGGCACCACCGCCGGCGAGGAAATCCTTCGCTGCTTGCGAGCGGGATCGCCCAGCGGGAAGGTCCGGCGCTCCATGGCATGGCTGGGCATCGAACCCCGCTCCGCCGCCACCGCATTAGCTCATCAGGGACTGATCCAGGTTTACGAAGACTTCCATCCCGCAGACCCGGGGGATCTCATGGAAAGGATCCTCGACTCAGCAAGCTGATCCCTCGCCTCCCTCGCGTGAGGTCCTCCTCCGTTGTAACGGCGGTTTCGGCGAAACCGCCCTACCAGCCGCTGGCAGATTCCGAGTTCCCGGTTCGCATTTTGCGAAGCAAACTTATCAAATCCGGCGGCAAGGAAGCCCGTTTCTCACTGGATCCCTTAGCGCACACTCCCCTTGTCTCCGGCTACGGCCGGATTATGTCATTTCCGCCGGCGACGGAAGAAGATCACGCCATAAGTTCCTGCGGTAAGCAGCAAGGCCCATGTCCCGGGTTCCGGGATCACGGTCAGGCTGCCGGTGCTCGCAAGCGCGCTGGTGTCCCAATACAAACCGCCGCCAAGGTCGGTTCCGGTGATCGATGTGAAGCTGCCCGCGAACGCATCCCAATTAGTGAACACCGTGATGGAGTCGTTAAGCACCGGGGTGTAACCGGTGTTGTTCAGAGCCAGAGTGCCGCCGAGGGTGAAGAGGTTCGCAGTATCGCCGTTGAGAATGTCGAACTCCCCACCTCCGATGCCGGTGATTTCAAGATTCAGAGTCGCGGAGCTGCCAAGAGTGAGATCGTCCCCGAAGTTGAGGGTCCCGGGGGAGTTGCCGGGATTCAAGGTTCCATCGACAATCACCTCGCCCGAGAGAGTTCCCGTGCCAGCCAGTGTGCCGACTGCGCCGATGAGAACAGCCCCCGAACCGGTTGCCGAGCCGGTTGTGTTGTTGGCCAGAAGTGTTCCGCCGATCACCGAAGTGCCCCCGGCGTAATCCGACGCAGCCGTGAGCAACAAAGTTCCCGCGCTGGTCTTGCTGAGTCCTCCCGCACCGGTGATTGAGCCGTTAATCCGAAGGGTGCCGACCCCACTGGCCTCAACCCTTATCGTCGCGTTGCCGCCGGCAAGAGTGATCGTTCCGTTGAGGGAATTCACCGAGGTTGCCGTTGTGCTGGCAAGCTCTGCTCCGTTCGCGAGGTTGATATTTTCGCTATTGCCGATTTCCGACCCGGTGCTGTTGAAAAACTGAAGGCTGGCTCCGCCGGCGACGTTGGTTCCAAACGCGGTGTCACCAAAGGGCGTGCCCGAGTTGACAACGACAACCGAGCCTTGGTTGATGTTGAAGGTCCCCATCGAGGTGGTGCCCACATTGATTGTGAACTGGTTCGCTCCGGTCTTCGTGAGGGTATTCGTGCCCCCGTTGATCACGGTGCCGGTAAATGAGGTATCAAACCGCCCGGTACCGCCGATCGTGGCATCCGCAAGCAGCTCAAGCCGGAATCCCCCCTGACTCGCCGACGCGCTTCCCGTATTGTTGACGAAGGCTCCGTTGCCGCCAATCCCCGAACCGCTGATCCGGATCAACTCGCCACCGAGGTTCCTCCCGTTGAGGTCGAGCGTGGCTCCTGAGGAAACCGTCGTGTTTCCGGCGGTTGTACCCAACGAGGAGTTGTTGCCCAGAGTGAGGGTGCCTTGGGAAACCAATGTTGCGCCAGTGTAGGAATTCGCCGTCGCGAGGGTCAGGTTCCCGGCTCCGGATTTCTCAACAGTCCCGCTTCCACCAATCTCTCCGCTGTACGTCGCGTTGGTGGCCTGATCAAAAACCAGGGCGGCGTTGTTGGTCACATTTCCCGGCAGGCTGAGTGTATTGACGCGCAGGGTGCCCCCGGAGACTGTCGTATCCCCGTTGTACGTGTTGGTTCCAGTGAGCGAGAGAGTGCCATTTCCGGTCTTGATCAGGCCCGCCGTGCCGGAACCGTTTGTGAGGTTGCCGGAAATCAGCGCCGTGCTGGCATTTACCGCAATCGTGCGAGTGGCCCCATTGAGGTTCACCGCATTGGTGAAGTTCAGAATGCTGTTCGCTGTCGCTGCATTGAGAACCATGGTCGAGGTGGCTTCGAGGAAGTTCGTGCCCCCCCATGTCAGAGCTGACGGCGTGGCCAATCCGCCGAGGGCAACGGTCAGATCGCCACCAAACGCGCTGAAGCCGATATTCGTGCTGTTGCTCGACGAGGCCGCCGTGCCACCGAGGCTCACCAGACCGGCTCCCCCTCCAACCGACCGCACAAAATTGCCGCTGCTTTCGAAGATGCCGCCATGGTTGATGCCGGAGCCGAGGAATCCAATTCTGAGGGTTGAGTTCGAAGTGATGTTCACCCCGTCCAGCGCACGAAGAGTTCCTGCCTGCACCGAGATGCTGCCGTTGTTGGAGGAGCCATTGAGGGTGACGACCGCTCCGCTCACTCCCGCATAAAGAATCGTGGAAGAATTAAAGAAGTTGAGGTTGCCATTGACCACGACAGCCCCCGCCTCTCCCGCGGAAACCCCGCCAATGCGTGCGTAATTTCTCAGGGTGATGTTGCCACCCAGTGTTGCTGCGGTGGAAAGGTTGGAATTGTAAAGGTAGGTGTCCTCATTAAGTGCGACGGAGTTCGCAACACTCAGACCGTTCAGGTTAAGGAGGCCCGTTCCTCCACCTGCGGCATTAACCAGAATATTTCCTGTGCCAGCGGCCGTTGCACTCCCGAGAACCAATCTCCCGCGTGACACAACGGTCGAGAAGGTCTGATTCCCGAATTGAGGAACCGACATGTTAGCATTCGAAATTGTCCCCGTGTAGCTGTTCGTGCTGTTGTTCAAAACCAGCGTGCCCGACCCCACTTTGGTGAGTCCGTCTGTTCCTGCAACCACGGAGTTGACCACCACCGACTGCCCTGTGCCCAAGGCATTCACCGTGATGGTGGGGGTGGTGCCATTCAAGGTCAGGGAGTTTGCGCCGCTGACAATCCAACTTGCTGCAGTGCCTGTGACGGTGTCGCCAAAAATCAGGTTCCCGATCACGACGCCGGTATCAAGGTTCACTGTCGAGTTCGTGGTGATATTGAGCCCGTTGAAATCCGCAGTTTCGCCCAAACCGGAGGCCACGGTTCCGCCGGACCAGTTTCCGGGAGTTGACCAATCGCCACTGGCATTGCCGCCGCTCAGTGCGGTCCATGTACCATTGGCTGCGAAGGCCGAGGGAATTGCCAGGAGTGCTGCAAGGGCGCAGGCGAGGGGGGTGTTGAGGGAGGTGTTCATAGGGATGGGTGGGATTGGGAGGGTATAAGCAGAATTCGTGTCGATATGAAAATCTTTACATGTTGGTAATAAACGAAAGCCCAAGCCTATTTGCAAGAAGATTTTTCAAAAATCGGCATCCGTCCGTTGACGGTGGGGAGGGTCAGTCTTTTGTGAGTTCGAGGTCATCGTAGATCACGCGTGTCGCGGCCGGGACGGCGTTGACGGAGGAATCGGGCTGGGTTTTGAACACCACGGTGGGAGCGACGCGGGCGACACCTCCATCGGGGAGGATTTCAAACGAGAAGCGTACACGGGTCCAATCGGCACCTTGAAAATCCTTCGCCGCGAGGTAATCACTGCGGGCGATTTCGCCGGTGCGGGCATTGTCGGGCCCGAAGCCGACGATTGAAAGCCAGGTGTGGGCTCCCGGTTCCAGATCGACCGCTTTCACCCAGAACGAACAGGAGTAGCGGCCCGGTTCGACTGCCACTCCTCCATAGACCGGGTCAGCCATCCAGGCGCATTGGGAGAGTTCGCCGCCCCGGGGGAAATGAAATTGAAGCGCGCTGATTCCGGTGCGGGTGGTTTCGCCTTCGGTTCCATTGGTCACGTAAAATTCACCGACGGCATCGGAGGGCGATGGAAAAACCCTCCACCCCTTGGGTCGGGACTCGATGGAGGTTTCGAAGGACGGGTTGGGCAGGAGCCCGGCATCCTGGGCCCCGGCAATGGACGCAAGAAGAAGGAGAAGGAGGGTCGGGGGGAGCAGTGGATTCATTGGGGTTGATTTTTGGCCGCGATGCGGCGGGTGGATTCGCGTTCGACTATTTCGGGTTTGAGGAGAATGACGGGGTCGCCCGGAGGATTGCCGAGGCAGGCTCCTTTCACCAGATCGAGGGCTTCCCGCGCAAAATCGGAGACCCGGCTTTGGATAACCGAGAGGGCGGGGTTGGTGAATTCACAGAGGCGGTTTTCTCCGCCATGGGCAAGGATGCTCACATCGCGCGGCACCTCGATTCCAACCTCCCGCAAGGCACGCAGCATTCCAAGAGCCCCCGTCCAGCAAAGGCAAAAGACAGCCGTGGCCGGGAGCTTGTTATCGTTCTGGAAGAGCCAGCGGCGAAGCTTCTCGTAGGAACCCACAATGGAATCTTTCCCCGGCTCAACCGAGCAATCGATCACAAAGCGCTCGGGATGTCGCTCACCCGCCGATCTCATCCCTTCTTCCCACCCCTCCAGCCGCCTCCTCATCACGTTGCGAACCGGTTCGCTCAAAAACGCAACAACCTTCCGGTGCCCGAGACCAGCCAGATGCGCAGCCGCCATGCGCCCGACAGCCAAATCATCGTCCGCCACCCGCATCATGGCCGGCACCGGCGAATCTTCCCACAACATCACCGAGGGCAAACGACTCTCCTCGATGATCGGAAACATCTGGGGCGAGTCCGCCGAGGAAGGCATCATCACCAACGCGTCGTGCGCCCGCAGTAGCCCGGCGAGACTTTCCCTCAGCCCGGGCCCGAAATGCACCGTCTCCAAATGCAGCCTCTGTCTCGCCGCCTCCTCGAGCAGCGCGAAACCCATCGCGTCGTAGTCGGGTGAACTCCATTGCGACCGCAAAAGAAGCACATTCAGGACCGCCTCGCTGCGGTGACGCCGCCCCACGGCAACCAGTCGTTTCTTGCCAGGGGGACGGGTGACAAGCCCCCTCGCACGGAGATGGCTCAGGGCGTGGACAACGGTGCCTTGTGACACCCGGAAACGCTCCATGAGAGCGGTAACAGCCGGAATCGGAGCCCCCGGCTCGAAGCGGCTGACTTCCACCTCCAGGGCCTCCGCCAAAAGGACATGCTTGGGCTTGCCTCCATGGGCAGGCAGTCCATTCGTTCCGGGGTCATCGTCCATGAATGTCATGGTTAGGAAAAAGATCTTGACGTCACACTATTTAGATGTCAACATGTTTTTAATTTCACATCAATATGGAACCCCCCCCCAGATGTCGATTTGGCAGCAATTCTGCCTTCTCGATGGTTGAATTGCTGGCTGTAGTGGCAATCGTGGGGATTCTGGCGGCATTGGTGATACCGGGCTACAAAACCGTGGTAGCGAGGGCGCAAAGTGCGAAGTGCCTTGCGAACCTGCGTCAGATCGGGGTGGCAGTTGCGGGGTATTCCGGTGAAAACAATGGTTCGTTCCCTCGCGGGGGTTGGAGCGACAGTGGAGGCGAGTGGGACCCGCCGGTAATCCCGGGGCCGACCTTGGGATGGCTCTCGGATATCTGGCCTTATGTGGGTGAAAGCCGGGCGCTATTTGTTTGCCCGGCAGGGGAGGAAAAATCGCCGACGAACCAAACATCCTGGACTTGGATGCCACGATCGATCGCGTCGGATCCCCGGTATCCGATGCACTACGCCTACAATGCCCAGCTCAACAGCAATCGCACCGCGTTCAAAATCAGCAATCCTGTGAGGGACGTGCCACGGGTTTCAGCCGTAAGGAACCTCGGCGGATTGCCCGTCATGATTGACATTGTCTTTCAAAATAATTTCTACGGCGGAACCGGAGACGCCTTCAGCACGAACCCACCGGTCTCGTCGGGAGAGGCTTTCGCTGCGAGGCACAACGGGGGGGGCAACATCCTTTGGGGAGACGGGCGGGTAACCCAAATGAGCCGCCAAGAGTGGGCTGTAGCACCGGAGGAACGCGTGAAAACCGGCACTTTGCTTGCAAAACGCTACACCTTTTGCATGGGAGATTACTGAATATGGGAAGAGTCAGAGCGCTGATTTTCGGAATGGGACTTTCCCTGGCTCAAACGGGTTGCGGAAACCAGAAACCTATGGAAGCCGCGGATCCGGTGGATGCTGAGCAGCAAACTGCCGTTGCCACTGCCGATCTTCGTGAAATCCTCACGCTGGCCATCGCATCGGGAGAGAAAGAGATTGTGATCCCGCCCGGACGCTACCGCGTGAAACCTGTCAATCGCGAGCACTTGCGGTTTGAGGGCCTCAACGGAGTCACGATCATTGCTGACGGGGTAGAGATGATCTGCACCGAAACCACGCGTGCCATATCCATCGAGAATTGCCAGGACCTGACGATTCGCGGGCTCAGTATCGACTATGACCCCCTGCCCTACACGCAGGCACGAATCACCGCGATCAGTGAGGACAAAACGCGATTGGAAGCTGACGTCATCGAGGGATATCCCGAGCCGGTGCAAAACTCTGGGAGCATGGAAATCTTCGACCCGGCTACGAACCGTCTGCGCGGCCGCATCACCTACTTCGGCACCCGCAGCGAGTTGGTGGGACCCGGGAAAGCCGTCTTCACAAAACCGCGGACGCAGCCGGAGTCGGCACTCGAGCAAATCGGTGACATCGTTGTCTTCAAATCCTCCCATGCGCCCGGTGGCGAAATCCCGCACGCCATTGCCGCCGCAAGAAGCAGGAACCTCACATTGGAAAATGTGACCCTTCACGCGTCCAATTCGTTCGGCTTTTACGAAAATGGTTGCGATGGTTCAAAATATATCGGGTGCCGGGTGGACCGGCGTCCTCCGGAATCCGATCTCATGCCGCGGGCGCACCTGCGCATCCGCTCGCTCAACGCGGATGCCTACCACTCAAAAAACGCCGGGCACGGCCCCCGATACGAGCGCTGCGTTGCCCGCTTCATGGGGGATGACGCCATTGCAATCAACGGGGATTTCCACTTTGTAACGCGCTGCGAGGGTGCCACCTTGCGCGTGCTCTCCAAGCACGAAGGCTTCATGAAGGAGGGCGACGAGGTCCAAATTTTCACCTACGGCGGAAAGCGGTTGGAAAATTGCCGTATCGTCTCGATCTCTCATGACGGGGGAAGAACGGAGGAAGAATCAGCCTTCCTCTCCGTGCTCAAAATGAACGAGCGCCTGCGCAAAACCGCCATGGCCACCGGCTACCTTGTCACACTCGACCGGGAGATCACCGTCGCCCCGGGA
This sequence comes from Terrimicrobiaceae bacterium, assembly GCA_041737265.1. GTDB lineage: Bacteria > Verrucomicrobiota > Verrucomicrobiia > Chthoniobacterales > Terrimicrobiaceae > JBGSSC01. The sequence continues at coordinate 7,981 of JBGSSC010000730.1, forward strand.
ACCCTGATCTGCTCGGCGGACCGCATCGGGAATGGATTTGAGATTCGCGATTGCACACTCGGATTCAACCGTTCGAGGGGAATTCTCGTAAAGGCGGGCCGTGGTGAGATCACGGGCAACACGATCGAGGGGTCGGCCATGACGGCGATTCTTATTTCGCCGGAGTATTGGTGGATGGAAGCGGGGCTTTCCGACGATCTCGTCATCTCGGACAACCGTATCACCGACGGGGGTGGAATGGGCATTGCCATCGTGGCTGTGAGCGGCAACTCGTCCCTTGCTGCCCCCGGTGCCTTCCGCAATATCACGCTTCGCAACAACACAATTCTCGGAGGAGCCGCACCGGGAATGCTTCTGGCATCAATCCGCAACCTGACCGAAGAAGGCAACTCGGTGGAAACGGATCCTTCAAAATCCCTCCATACCTGGGAGATCGGCCCGTGGGGTAAATCCGGCATTCAGCCGGTAATGAAAGTCCATGTCGATTAGGAAGCTAGCGCTCGCCGGAGCCGGACTGTCTGTTGCGTTGGCGACGGCCCCCTGCCCCGCGTCGGAACGTCCGAATATCGTTCTGATTCTTCTGGATGATGTCGGGGTCGGATGGCTTCCGCCCTATGCGGAGCGCCTCAAACCCACGGACATCGAGCCGGAGGTTCTGCGGGCTTATGAAAGGCACCGCAACGCGGGACGGGAACTCGACCTTCAGGCTCATATCGAAGCCGCGAAGGCTTGCATGCCGGCTCTCTCACAACTCGCAAAACAAGGTGCCGTCTTCGAACGATGCTTTGCGACCGCCTCCCTCTGTGCACCCAGCCGCGCCGGATTGCTGACCGGAACGTTCCAGCAACGCTGGGGGGCCTACAGCAACGCGGAGATTGATGACCATGGCATCCCCGCAGACCGCAAGCTGCTTGCCGAATCGCTTCGCGCGGCCGGCTATCGGTGCGGGATGGTCGGAAAATGGCACGTCGCGAAAAAAGACGAATCGATCAAGGAAACCATCTGGACAACGAAACTCGGAGAAAGCCTTCCGATTCCCCCCGGCTACCGCGGACGCTGGCCGGAACTCAGCGAGCAGCTCAAAGGCACCGGATACCGCAGTTCCTCGGCACCAGGACAAAATCCCCTCGACCGCGGGTTCGATTGCTATTTCGGATACAACAGCCACGACAGCAAATACTACGGTGCGGACGATCTCTGGGATGGGCGGAAGCTTATGCCGAAGCGCCCACAGGACGAGTTCCTTACCGAACTCTTCAACGAAAAGTCCCTTGAGTTTGTGCGCAAGGCCCTCAAAGACAAGGCGCCGTTCTTTCTCTACCACGCTCCCATGACACTCCACGGAGGGATTGTCCCTCCCCCTCCAGCTTATACGAAAAACTTTGCGACCGGCATCCCCTTTTCCGACGAATACGCCGGACACCTGCTCGCACTCGATGAGGGGATCCGTCGAATTATGGAAACACTCACTGAGAGCGGACAACTTGCCAATACGCTGTTTGTCGTGACGAGCGACAACGGCTGCACCCTCTACAACGTGCCTCCTTACAATGCCCCCAATCGTGGGGGCAAAGGCACGGGCTGGCTGGGTGGGATCAACGTGCCTCTTGTTATCACCCGGCCCGGAACGATCAAGCCGGGCATCCACCGGGAGGTTGTGAGCCTCGCCGACATCATGCCAACCGCTCTCGCCGCAGCCTGCCTGCCGGAACCACCCGGGATCGATGGCAGGAATCTGATGCCATTGCTCCGGGGCGAGACGACAACGGGACCACGAACAGGCCTGGGCTCGGCCGGCTTGCATTCCACGAGGTGGTCGTATTCGTATGAGACCGGGGGAGGGTTGAACGCAAAAGACGCCCAGGAGTGCCCGCTCTATGCCTGGTACCTGGAAGGGGACAAGCTGCTCGTAAAAACCACATCCGTCCGCCCGGGCCTTTATAAGGCCCTCCCCGGCGGCCTGCCCGCATCCACCCGGCTCTTCGATTTTGCCAATGACCGGCATCAACGCACCGACCTCGCCGCGGCAGAAACTGACATTGGCAGAAAACTGGAAGCCTCTCTCCACGATTGGCTCGGCGGCATGAAGGAACCCCTCGCCAGCCAGCAAGACGATTATAAGCAACTGCTCGGGGCAGGCACTCCATAGAGCTCAATGTCGAACATTCGCACTGCCTGAAAAAGGAAAGGGCTCCGGCCTTTCGGCGGGAGCCCCTTCAGTTGATTTTCCCGTTGCTCTTACACCAGCACGAAGTAGATGCCTCCGGCCACCGAGCTTCCCTGCGCTGGATTGCCAGAAGATGGCACCAGAACCGGTGTGATCGGGGTTGCCGCTACATTCACTGGTCCGTAGCTGTCGAAGTTGAACACATACTGCGGGCTGCCTCCGGGGTTGTCCACCAGATCACTTGCGATCGTTACGCTGCCTGCCGTGGCTCCAACCCCTGCACCAATCGTGAAGATCGGTGGCGCTCCGGCCGCAAGGCTGCCCAGCGAAACATTGCCCAGAGCTGTCAGACCTGTCAGATCTGCACCCGCGGCAATCGGGTCGAATTCCCCGTCCACCGTCAGGTTGCCCATCGTTGTGAGAACGGCAAAGGTCCCGAGTTGCAGGTCAGCGGTACCACCCGGCGAAGTTACGGTGATGTTACCGATTCCAGTGGCGGCCAAGATTTCGAGATCTACAAAACTCGTGTCAGCAAGTCCTGCAAATTCCACGTTGAGGATTGTGCCGAGCGATTCAAGGACCAAAGTTTGATTTCCATCTCCCAACACGGTAACGCTGTCGATGGAGGCTTCCCCCACAAAGTGTCCAAGGATGATGTCCCCGCCGATCTCGATGTCACCGAGCTTGCCAAAAGCGCCAAAGGCAGCAGGGGAGTTAAAGTTCCCCCCGACCGTCAGGTCACCAATGTCACCAATTGGTCCCAGGGATTGAACAAGACCAAAGAAATCCCCGGTCACATCGACTTGGAGTATTCCACCGTCCACGCCTCCCAAGCCCGCCAGAACTGCTCCGGTCCCGAGAACGTTTCCTCCAACCGAGAACTTGCCGATGCTTGTCCCGGCTTCAATGACGGAATCGAAGTCGCCGGTGATCGTCACGTCAGCGATACTCTCTGCCGCGGTGATTGTTGAGCCAAGCAGGGTGCTTCCACCGATGGTGACGTCTCCGAGGATGTCGCTTCCGGCACTGATCACGCCGGTAAAATCTCCAACGACCACAGTGATGTCTCCCACGATGTCTTCGGTGGCAAGGACCGCACCAACGAAGTCACCGAGAAGCACTGTGATGTCTCCGAGGATGTTCTTGCCGATGATCGTTCCCGCGAAGTCTCCGACTGCAATTTCGATGTCGAGCGTGAAGTCTCCTGCTACGCTCACCGTGCCGGTGAGGTCACCGTCGATGATTTCCAGCGATTCGATGGATTCTGCTCCGATTAGGCCGTCCATATCGCCTGTGAGCACGATGGGTCCGATTGATCCGGGGGTGCCTGTTGCAATGATCTCCGAATTCACATCGATGGCCGTGCCGTTTCCGCCGACGATCGTCACGCTCGCAATGGAGACAGGGTCGATTGAAGAGTTCACCATGCCGGCTCCGCCGTCGGCAGTGATATTCACGGCACCGAGGGTGCCGATCACGTCGATCTTCACGTCGTCCAAGCCGTTGGCCCCAGCACCCAAGGCGTTGTTCGTGACGGTGAGGCTCTGAAGGTTGTTGCCAACGACAATCTGTGCGACCCCCGATCCGTCGCCGAGGATGGCATCCCCGAAGCCGGCCTTGTTTGTGTTCAGGACAGTGAATGCTCCCGCGTTGTTGCCTGCCGAGATAAGCCCGCCCGATGAGAGATCAAGCGCACCAAAAAGTGCCGCATTGGAGACAGTCATACTGCCCAGATCGTTGGCCGCTGCGATGAGGAAGACTCCGGTGTCAAAAATTGCATTGCTGCCGGTGGTATTTGCGTTCTCGGCAAAGAACCCGACTCCGCTCACCGGGTCGCTCACCAAACCGATATTTTCGCCAATAAACTGGCCATCGATAATCGCGGCGGATCCGTTCACAGTCCGGGCGAATACGGAGGAGATATCACCTGCACCGGAGGCGTCTGAATCCGCAACAAAGCCCGCATTCTCAATGGCAATGTCATCCGCATGGACAGAAATCCGGCCGATGCTTCCGTCAGACTGAAATATCGCGTTCGCAATGCCAATCCCCCCGACAGGATCTGCGACTGACCCCACGGAGACGTCCCCGATGTCTCCATCGACGGCAATAAAAAGTGTTCCGTTGGAAATTGCCTGAGATTTGGAGCCGGCTGTGCTGACGAGAATCTCACCAATGGAGCCGGCGCCCGCTTGGAAAGAGGAATTGCTGATCCCATCGCCGCTGTTGAAGCTTGTCGCGAACACCAC
>JBGSSC010000778.1:0-4286 GCA_041737265.1 Terrimicrobiaceae bacterium
AATACGCGCCGCCAACTCGGAAGAGAATACTTAGGACACGCCCGCTACGGTATACAAGACAACAGCCCCGATGCAATCCCCGCTGCAACTCGCCCGCTATCCCCGGGCCCGCGCGAAAACCCATGTTCCCCTCCATTTTGCACAGCAAAATCTTTCTAATCCGGCGGCGCTGGCAGCCATTTCTCATCGGTTCCCCTTGCCAACAAACCCGCTCTTGGCACCGGCTCCCGCCGGATTAGGGAAAATCGACTTGCGGGGTTGGCTGCTGCCCCCCACGTTCGGTGACCATGCGATCCAAAGTCTTCCGTGCCGCCGCAACTCCCGCCCTTCAGGCGATGCGGCTTTATTGGCCGGCGTTTGTGGCTCTTCAACTTGCCGCGGTTGCGACCGTGGTCGGCTACTACTCCTCGGAAACCGTGCGAACCGTGGCGCACGAATTACTCTCATGGAAGCAGGCGGGCGGAATGGCGTTTGTTGCTGCGGCCAATGTGCTGAGCGGGGCCGTGATTCCCGAGCTTCTCAAAGCCGGACTCCGTCCTCCGGGACGTGTGAAGCCGGGGCTCGCGGACTGGATCCACCTCATCGCGCTGATGGCGATCCTCGGAGTGATGATCGATGTTTTTTACAACCTGCAAGGCACATGGTTCGGCGCCGGGCGGGGAATCGGGACCCTTGCAGTAAAGATTCTCGTGGACCAGTTCATCTACACCCTGTTCTTCGCCGTGCCGGTCATCGTGGCGTGGTTCGCATGGAAGGAAAACGGCTACTCGCTCACCCGCACCGCCCGCAAACTCCGGCCTGCGCTCTTCGCCGAGCGGATCCCGCCGCTCTTCATTCCCAACTGCATTTTCTGGATCCCGTCGCTTATCGCGGTCTATTCCCTGCCGACGCAACTCCAGTTCCTGCTGTTCATCTTTCTGAACGGCGCGTGGTGTCTTGTGATGGTATTTATCGCGAGAGAGACTTCGGCGAAGCCCTCTGAGCCCTGAACACGCTGGCCTGGATCGCTGCATCCAGGTCCGGGTGCTGGAACCGGTATCCCAAGGCTGACGCCTTTCGGGGCAGGACACGGCAGTCGCCCAGCAACATTCCGGCAAGGTCGCCCAGCACGGCACGGAGAACAAAAGCAGGGGCCGGCAAAAATGCGGGCCGGTGTACGGCCGATGCAACGGCCTTGGTAAATTGCCCGTTGGAAAACGGCTTGTGCATGACCGCATTGAGCGCCCCCGAAACCTCAGCGTTTCCTGCCGCCCAGAGTGCCATCCCACCAACATCGTCCACATGCACGCCGCTCATTCCCTGTTGCCCGTCTCCGAGCCGCCCTCCGAGGCCGGCACGGAATAATGGAACAATAAACTTCAAGGCCCCTCCTCCGGGTCCAAGGACAAAGCCGATCCGGAGGCAAACCACCCGCACACCGAAAGCCTCTGCGCGGGTCGCCTCGGATTCCCACTCACGGCAAACGCCCGCCAGAAATCCCTCCCCGCGGGGAGCCGACTCGTCAACGGGCCTCCCCTTGGTATCTCCGTAATATCCAACAGCCGATGCAGCAACCAAGACCCGCGGACGCGGAGTCGCCGCAGCCATTCCTTCAACCACCTGGCGGGTGCCAAGGATTCGACTCTCGCGAATCCGCCTCCGCTTGGAAGCTGTCCACAAGCCCAATACCGGCTCACCGGCAAGGTGGATCATGGCGTCCAACCCGGAACAGTCCACCGCCGCATCAAGCGAAAATTTTCTGCCACCGGGTTGCGGATTTCGCGAAAAAGGCACAATCGTGTGACTGTTTTCGACAGCCTGCCTTGCGAGAGCTGTGCCGAGGAAACCGCTGGCTCCGGTAAGTCCGATTTTCATGGGGGCCCTTACCACCCGAATCTCCTGCGCAGCCAGCGCAAGTCAAAGCGATCGCCGGGACAATCTGTGGGCCTCGGGTTGATCTGTTTGTGCCCCCTCACTGCTGCCGGTTTTCCTTTTGTCTTTCCGACCCGGGACCGCAGGTAATCGACCAATTCCTCAATGGCAGCCAGCTGCGCGGCCGTTGGTTTGTCACGGTTGAGGTCCCCCACCAGGCAGATCCCGATGGCAATGCTGTTAAGGTAGTCGCTGGCGACATGCCCTCCATTGATTTGACGCGTCCACCGGCTTCCGATTTCCACTTCTCCGTCACCGGAACTGTTTCCGTTGCCAATGACAAAATGATAGGCGAGGCCATTTTTCATTTTGCGGACATTGAGATGGTAATTTCCGAAAATGCGGGCATTGCCCTGGCGGGTTCCGCTGTTGTGAATGATGATGTATTGCCACTGGCCCTTACGGACGGGAGCCTGATCAATTGCGCGGCGGACAGCGGGAGTCAGGTACCGGTATCGCTTGAACCAACCGCCGCTCCTGGACTTCGATGGTGGCGGTTCGTAGCCCCGTTCGTCGGCAAGTCCGGATTTCTCAATCACAATCGGCACATCTTTGCCGCGCAGGGAGGGAGCCGGCCGGGAGGGTTTCGTTTTCTTGTCGGGGGTTGCCCGTGGTTCCGGTGTCTTGGCCGGCTCGGGTTCCTTTGTCTCGCGAGGCCGGGGGGGTGGTGTCACTTCCTTTTCCAGGGGGATCACATCGTTGTCGTCGGGAGGCTGTGCGGGAGCGGGATCTGGTGCCTCTGCGGGGCGCGGAGTGGGGCGCGGAGTTGAGCGGGGAGTGGCAACCGGACGCGGTTTGGGACGTGGCGTGGGGCTTGCCTGGGGGCGGGGAACGGGCCGGATGTCCTCGCGCGCTTTCAGAAACAATGCCCTTTTTTGCTCATCTGATAGCTGGGCGGATGCGTGCCAGCCGGAGAAACCTGCGAAAAGGACCAGCAGAACGAGAGCACCACGGATTCCCATTTTTACCGTGTGCGTGGTGCCAGGGCGAGCGCCACATGTACCGCTTGCGCAGGGGTATCCACCCCTGGCGGGCAGTGCGCAGTGAGTATCACCCGGATTGCGGCACCGTGTTCCAGAGCCCGGAGTTGTTCCAGTTTTTCCAGCCGCTCAAGTGGTGTGGGTTTCCACCGCACAAAGTCCAAAAGAAACTTCCGCTCAAAGGCGTAGATCCCGTGGTGGCGAAGGGGTCTTCCCCGGCCCGACGCATCGCGATCGCACGGGATGGGAGCCCTCGAGAAATACAGGGCATTGCCTGAAGGGCTGGTGACCACTTTGACAACATTCGGATCATCAAATCCGGCGGCATCCCCAATGGGAGAGGCCGCGGTTGCCATGCGGAGCGAGCGGTCTTTGGAAAACAACCGGATCAAACGGTCAATCAACCGCGGCTCCACAAAAGGTTCATCACCCTGCACATTTACAATCACCCGCTCGCGCGGCAACTTTGCCGCAACCTCGGCAACCCGGTCGGTACCGCTCGGATGCGATGGTTTTGTGAGAGCGACCTCCGCCCCGAAACCGAAAGCCGCCTCGGCAATGCGCATGTCGTCAGTCGCCACAATCACTCTTCCCGCTTCGCGCGAGAGACAGCACCTCTCCCAGACGTGGCGCACAAGGGGCTTGCCGCCAAGTATCGCGAGCGGCTTGCCGGGAAAACGGGTCGAGGCCCAACGTGCGGGAATGATGATTGCTGCCACGGCTCGGGTCAGGGTGCGGGCGGCGGAGCAGGGGAATGTGCGGGGAGCGCGTCGAGCCGGAAAATGGTTTCACCTTCCTTCATGAGATCCAACCGGTCCCGTGCGAGGGTCTCGATGTACTCGGTGTCGTTCTCAAGCAGAAACTTTTCACGCTCGCGCTGTTTGCGCAGGACTTGCTCTTCGGAGAGATCTTCCTTTTTTTCCTCAAGATTGGAGGCGAGCCGGTTGCGGGTGACGACCTCCGGATAGATCCAGAGTCCGAGTACGGCCGCCAACGCAAGAAAGACCGCCAGCGACAAAATCTTGTTCAGAAAGGCCCAGACTTCGGCCTGACGCTCCCCGCGCCTCGCCGCTGCACCGCGAAGAGAGGAGGGGTGTCGGTAGAGTGCCATCACGACATCCTTCCAGCGGAATCGACGGAAGGCAAGCCGGAGGGGAACTCAGGCGAGTTCTTCCGCCGGATAGGTCCAGATCTCACTGAGCGTCGGATGGTAGTGGGGAAGCGCCGCAAGCTGACCAGCCGTGGCACGGAAGCCCATGGCAACAACGATCTCGTGAATCAGATCGGCTGCGTGCGGACCAACAACCCCCGCGCCGAGAATTTCGCTCGTCCCGGAATCGACGATCAACTTCACAAAGCCGTGCTTCTCCCCCATGACCATGGACTTGCCGTGGT
>JBGSSC010000043.1:0-4081 GCA_041737265.1 Terrimicrobiaceae bacterium
GCGGAGAAGATGGAGGATGCCCTTTCCCTGCTGGGCGAATGGCCGAAGGTCCTTGTACTCCGCCTCCACCTTGTCACGGCCATGGACGCCACCGGCCTGAACGTTTTGGAAAGCATTGTCGAACGTATGAAAGCCCGCGGAGGAATTGTCGTTCTCAGCGGAATTCACCAACAACCTCTGACAATGCTCCGGAAGGCCGGCTTTATTCAAATCATCGGGCGTGAAAATTTCTGCGCCACATTTGACGATTCTCTGGAGCGTTCCCGGACCTTCTTATCAGCAGTTGGCAGGCTGCAGGACTTGTGAAAGACCGCCACGTGTTTTCTTTCAAGTCATTCCGGCTCCCGCACGCGCAGTGTCCAAGCGATCCTCCTCAGTTTGCGTTTTCGACAGCCGCCCGGTTGGGTGACGGGGATGGGGGTTCGGCCTCGAGATTTTTGGTGTCGAGGTGGAGGATGGAAGGGTCGTCAAGCTCTGCAGCGAGCGAGGTATAGCTCAGGCAGCTGATTTCCTCCATTGTGGTATTTCCCTGGAGCACTTGCTGGAGGCCCTGTTGGTAGAGGGTGAGAACTCCTTTTCGGAAGGCGACTTCGCGCATTTTGCTTTGTGGAGCGTTGTTTGCAATCAAGTCGGCGAGTTCGCTGTCGATCGGGCACATTTCCATGAGTGCGACGCGGCCAAGGAAGCCGGTCTCCGAGCATTCCTGGCATCCCTGCTTGGTGTAAACATGTTCCACATCATCGGGAATTGGAATCCGGTTTCCTGCGAAGCTTGCTTTGATTTCGGGAGTGATCTCTGCCGGCTTTTTGCAATACGTGCAAAGTTTTCGGACCAGCCTCTGCGCCTGGGTTAGTGCGAGGGAATCGGCGAGGAGGTAGGGGGGCACTCCCATCGAAATGAACCGGGTCACGGCGCGCAGGCAGTCGTTTGCGTGAAGGGTCGTGAGCACGAGGTGGCCGGTGAGGGCGGCATTCACCGCGGCGGAAGCCGTCTCCGCATCGCGGCACTCGCCGATGAGGATCACGTCAGGATCCGCACGCATAAGGCGACGCAGACCCTCGGCAAAGTGGATTCCGTTCACCGGATCCGTCTGCGTCTGGTTGAGGCCCTCAATTTCATACTCGATGGGGTCCTCGACGGTATGGATGTTGATATTGTCTGCGTTGATGCTGTTGAGCAGCGCGTAGAGCGTGGTGGTTTTCCCGCTTCCGGTGGGGCCGGTAATCAGGATGAGCCCCTGATCCCGACCCATGGCGTCTCCGATGACCCCCATCTGCCATTCCGACAGGTGAAGCTCGCTCAGCTTTTTGATTCCATCCTGCTTGTCCAGAAAGCGCATTGTGAGCTTTTGGAGGTCCTTGCGGCACGGGATGGCAGAAACACGGACGTCGACCCTTCGTTTGCCCAGCATGAGGGAGAACTTGGCATCCTGGGCATCCTGACGACGCTGACCCATGTTGGAGTAATTTTTGATCAGGCTGATAAAGCGGGGCAGTTGTTCCTCGGGGCAGGAATGGATGACTTTGAGTTCGCCATCGATGCGGGCGCGGAAGCGGGCTGTATTGAAATATTTTTCGACATGCAGGTCACTGGCGCGACCGGTGATAGCCCGGTAGAGAACCCAGTGAACGACCTGTTCGGGAGTCGCATTCATGCTCGAGGGGTTCACCTTGGCAATCGATTGAAGGTCGATTTCGACGAGGTTGGCGACGTCCGAGTAAGTGAGATCCCCTGCTTCGATCGCTTCGGTGGCGGATGCCACGCGGCCCCTTTCCCGCTGGATGACCTTGAGAATGCTCTCGCGCTCGGCACGAACCGTGCGGAACGCGAAGGTTTGGTGGCCGCCGGACAACCACTCGTCTTCGAAGGCGTAGTTGTGCTTATTCTCCGCCAGGATGTAAACGGTGCGTTTCCCGCAATAGAGCGGATAGACACCATGTTTCTCCAAAAGCGCTTCCGGAAATATGCTCTGCGGGGGAGCATGATCCGCGTTGAAACAAGCTTCTCCGACGTCCAGAAAGTGGAGAGCGAGGCCGAGACCGCGGGTCATTTTTTTAAGTTCGGAAGCATCCCCTCCACTGGCAGCGAGGATTTGCTGGCGTTCCTCCCGGATGCGTTCCGGCGCATGGGGTTCCTCTAGGGGGTATTGTTCAAGCAACCAATCGAGGGCTTTGTCCAGTCCCTGCTTGCGTTCGAGGGGCTTTGTGGTCGTGAACGGTTTTTTCTCATCGAGGGGTTTGAACCCGAGGCGCTCATTGACATCGCGAAGTAATATTTCGTAGCCGGCTTGGGGTATGACAACGGGAATGATGAACTCCGGTGCGATCTGCCACATGGAACCGGAGGTCGGGTTGTAATGTGCGCAGATGAGCAGGGGGCCGAGGGTGCCCAGAGGCAACCAGCCTTCGGAGTCGGTCGATGGCACGGCCAGTTTCCGGAAGACTGATTCACCGCGGCTGGAGCATGCGGGGCGTTGAGGGGCGAGGGGAAGCATGTGGAATGCTCCGGCCAGCCATTCCAGAGCTTCCTCGGCTGGGATCGAATTAACGGCCGCGAGGTGTTCATGCAATTGGACTCCCTCGGCGGGTTGTTCTCCCGATTGCAGGCCCATCTCGGAGAGGGAATCAGTGAGGTATTTCCAGTCGCCGGGTGTCATGGTGCTCCTACGGTTTGGTAACCGGAGGGATAGCTTGGCGCAGCCGCAGCCCTTCCGGCAAGACGAAGAATATCAATTCCGGAGCCTGAGGTGCCGGGAGGAATCAACTTGTACATCCGGCCATTCCATTGGGCGCGGTGGCGCGATGCATCGGATGTTGCGAGCACATTCGCCATCGGCTCGAAGTAGGGAGCGCCGGGCGAGGGGCTGATGAGGGAGCCGCTGATAAGGGGCGGCACGTATTGGAGGGATCGAATCACAGCTATTTCATCGGCTGTGCCGCTGTCCGGATCAAGTGCCAGTTCGTGATTATTTTGGTTGAATGAAACCACGGCAGCATTGAGGAGGTTCATGTTGCGGGTCGCAATGGCCCCTGATGAGGATGGCAGGATACCGCCTATGGTCGGAATTGCGATCGTGGCGAGGACTCCCACCACCGCAATGACGACTAGCACCTCAACAAGGGAGAATGCGCGGATGCACGCGTCTCCGCTGGGCCGGGGGAAATGCCAGGAGTCCATACAACCTCCATCAATAGCTCATCGCCCCGGATGGCCCGGTCAGTCCAACCTTGGTGTTCGGAGGGGAAATATTCGTTGGCCAGGAACTGATCGAATATCCGTTTGGCATGTAGTTTGTAAACGCAGGTTCGGCGAAGGCTATATAAGGAGCAAGCAGGGCATAACGTGCGGTAGAAGTTGCATTTCCGCTCCACGACGCCTGGGCTGCGGCACCGCCATTCGCTTGAACGAAGGATGCGATCGCCATGTTGAGTGATTCGGCACGGGCTCGGGCGAGATTGTTTTCTCCATCCTGTTTCACCCGGATAATGTTCGGAATGGCGAGAAACGTGATTACGCCAATGATGGCGACAGCCGCAAGAACCTCGACCATGGAGAAAGCAGAAAGGAGAGTTGCCGGGCGGGTTTTCATGGGGCCATCGATACGGTTGGGTAGTTCGTGGTCGTCCACGCTGAAAATTGGAGATACTTGCCCGATTTTTGCAGTGCATCGCTGCCGATCTGACTGTTCGTGGTATATTCCACCATGTGATTGTAAGTGCCGTCGCCTAGATAGTTTTGCAGGAGGGCAAGTTTGTCCGAGGCGCTCGTGTAATTGCTGCGGACCGTCGTGATGCTTAAGGTTGAGGATTGTGCGGCGATCCACGCGTGGAGGGCTTCCTGTAGCACCACCTGTTGCTGACGTGCAACGACAAGCCGGGAATCCCGTGTGGCATTTCCAACCGACGTGAGGATGAGGGCGCTCATGATCCCGATAACAGCAATTACAAGCAGGATCTCGATGAGGGTGAATGCAGATGCCGGCCTGCCAAAATGCAGGCGGGCTGGGGATCGGAAGCTATTAAGACCACTCACCGTGCAACAAAAATCGCACAGGTTGCGTGATTTTCCAGTCTTTAAGTCA